>CAOKLO010000015.1 GCA_948469375.1 uncultured bacterium
GCTTGTCCTGTACTAAACGAGTAAACTGGACAACCAGCGACAGCGGGCCTTTGGTAAAAATGTTATTTTCGGCTTGAAATGCTTTTAATCGTTCTTCTGGATTAATCATCGTATACTGCCTCCGCAATTTTTGTTAAGAAGCGTTCGCCAATAAACCGTGCCACGGGCATCGCTACTGCATCGCCCATCGCTTTATATCCATCGTTATAGCTACCAGGCAGAATAAAACTATCTGGCGCTCCCATAAGCCGAGCGGCCTCGCGGACAGTTAGCAATCGCGCATGGGTCATTCCATCCTTTTTGACTACTAAATATTGCTTACTGCTCCCGCCCTCTGGCGTCCGTAGACACCCTGCAATACCATCAAAACGCAATTCAAGCTGCTGTTCGCCATGTCGAGTCCGGCGATAGCCCGTGGCATAAACAGTATTATGAGCATTCAGTTTGGTTTGATGCCGTTCCGGCACCAGCCGGAGTACGTTGTCCTTATCAAAGGGAGCTGTATCATCCACAATGTCTTTCAACGTTTTGCTGCGCCGCAACGGTTTTCCTGTTTTCCACCATATCCATTGCGGTAAAGAACGCCCCAGTTCAATCGCTGTTTTAGTATGTAACCAGCATGGGCCATCGCCAACTAACTCGTCTGGAATTTGACAGCCATGCTCCACAGCGAGAATAAATACTCTTGGTCTGGACTGCGGTACAAAATACGAAGCATTTAACACGATTGCTCCGCAATCATAGCCACGCTCGACAAGGGCCGTGTGGAGGATGCGATAATTATCGCCTTTACTTGTGGAAAGAAGCCCAACTACGTTTTCCAACAGCAAGATTTTGGGACGTTGTTCCATCTCGTCTAAAACACGCAGCCATTCCCATACAAGTCCGCTTCTCGACGCATGGATACCGCCCAACGAACCGGCTAATGACAAATCTTGGCAGGGAAAGCTGGCCCACGACAAATGGGCGCACGGTAACTCATATCCTCGAATATTTTTGATATCATCAAGTTCAAAATGGTTATCACCAAAGTTAGCTTTATAAACAGTTGCCTTTTGCTCGCTGATATCGTTAGCCCAAACAGGCGCAAACATCCCCTTTAAACCATAGGCCACAAGTCCACTTCCGGCAAAAAATTCGTGCATTGTCCACGGTGCGGAGGATAAGTCTATTTTTTGTTGTTCAAACATGGTGCTTTGTAGCATCATCTTTTCCTCCCGTATTGCGCCTTTTATCTCCCGTTGGTTTCTTTGCGTCTCTTGGAATAATCCAAATCCGGCTCATACGCGCTACTCCAGCAATTCGTCCCTCTTTACAAAGAATTTGGACTTGCCGTGGCGTTATACCCCATTTTTCGGCGGCTTCCTGAACCGTAATAAATTCGTTCACGTTTGACACCTCAAACTGCTTCAAAATCTGCCATATTTCACTATCATTATATTCGTTTGAACGAAATTAGTCAAGCTGTTTCAGTAAAGCGCCCATGCCCGCGAAATTTGTTCGTGAGCATGGGCACCATTCATTTAGGTAAATATAATTTCTGTGTTCACTATTTCTTCCACCGCAGAACGAATATTGTTCATTCGGCCCGCCCATTCCATCTGGCTATCCGCTTTAAGCTGTTCAGTGATACCCTCTTGCTCTGCCATCTGCTCTACAAGCTGAGAAAACATATCGTTTGCCTGCTGATTGATACCAGCCAAGTGGCTATTCAGCTTCCCGCTGAGTAGCAAGGTGTTGTAAAGAGCTTTCCTGTGTTCTCGCAGATACTGCCGCCTGCGCTGGCCCCAGATACCAACAGGGGCGTTTGCCGGCACAGTGAGATTTGGGAGAAAGTAATCTCCTTCTCGATGATAAGTTCCACCTATTTGCTCAAATATAGACTTTTCCATGACATTAACCTCCAAAGTGTTGAATAGTCCCTGTAATCCAATCACTTTCGGCTGTCTGCAAATAATAAGGGAGAGGTAACTTCCTTACGTTACCTCTCCCTTGGGCGGGATTCTTTTATTTCGTCTCTTTGCCCTTTGTTTTCTACAAAGCCTGGGGGGCGGCCTTGCGGAGACCCATTTTTCGGGAAGATTACGAGGTTGCGGTCAGCCTCTTGGCAGATGGATGACATGAAAAGAGCCCCGCCTTTCGCGCCGTGTGCGAAAGGCGGGGCCGATTGCTGATTACAGCCGGAAATAACGCTTTGCGTTGCGGTAGCAGATGTCCTCGATCAGGGCGCCCGCCTGGGCCATATCGGCGGGATACTCGCCGTTCTCGATCCAGCCGCCCACCAGCTCGCACAGGATGCGGCGGAAATAGGCGTGGCGGGTGTAGCTCAGGAAGCTGCGGGAGTCGGTGAGCATACCGATGAAGTTGCCCAGCAGGCTCAGGTTGGCCAGGCTGACCAGCTGGTCCTGCATACCCGTCTTGTTGTCGTTGAACCACCAGGCGCTTCCGTGCTGGAGCTTGCCGGGGACGCCGGGGCCCTGGAAAGCGCCGATCATGGTGTCCAGCAGCTCGTTCTCGCCGGGGTTCAGGCTGTACAGGATGGTGCGGGGCAGGGCGTCGTCCTTATACAGCGCGTCCAGCAGGGCGTACAGGGAACCGGCGCAGTTTACGTTATTCATGCAGTCGAAGCCGGAGTCCGGACCCAGTTTGGCGAACATGGCGCTGTTAGGGTTGCGCATGCAGTTGTAGTGAATCTGCATGGCCCACTCCATGTCATGATAGTGCTTGCCACAGAACAGGAGCAGCTCCGTTTTGAAGGCCTCGGCCTCCTCCACGGTGACGGCCTGACCGTCCAAGCCCTTTTTCATGACGGCGTCCACCTGCTCCCGGCTCATAGGGCGGTAGGGCACGTAGTCCAGGCCGTGGTCGGCGGCCCGGCAGCCCACCTCGTCGAAGACCTTTAAGCGCTGGGCTAAAGCGGCCTCCAAGCTGTCCAGGTCCTTGACTTCAATACCGGAGCTTTTGCTCAGCTCGGCCAGGAATTCCTTCCAGCCGGGCTTCTCAATGTTCAGGGCCTTGTCCGGGCGGAAGGAGGGGGTCACCACGGTGGAGATGCTGCTGTCCTCGGCCAGACGCTTGTGCCAGGCCAAATCGGAGGTGGGGTCGTCGGTGGTGCCCACCATGGCCACGTTGCTCTGGCGGATGATGCCGCGCACGCTCATATCGGCCTCGGCCAGCTTTTTGACGCTCAGGTCCCAGACCTCTTGGGCGGTGTCGCCGTTGAGCACGCCCTCGTAGCCGAAGTAGGTGCGCAGCTCCAGGTGGCACCAGTGATACATGGGGTTGCCGATGGCGCGGGGCAGCGCTTCGGCGAACTTCTGGAACTTCTCCCGCTCCGGGGCGTCGCCGGTGATATACCGCTCGTCCACGCCGTTGGAGCGCATCACGCGCCACTTGTAGTGGTCCCCCTCCAGCCACACCTGGTAGATGTTCTCAAACCGGCGGTCCTCGAAAATCTCCTTGGGGTCCACATGGCAGTGGTAGTCGATAATGGGCATTTTTTCCGCGTGCTCATGGTACAGCCGCTGGGCGGTGGGGGTGGTGAGCAGGAAATCCCGCTCCATGAATGCTTTCATTGATAAACCTCCTCACACGCTTGTTACCGGGCGGAAACGTACTTGTGCAGGGTGCGGCGCACCGCGCCCGGTCCGGCGAACAGCTCGGCGGCCATGGCCTCGATCCGCTCACCCAGACCCACCTCGTACAGGTCCACGCCGAACACGTCCTTGCGGCTGTACAGGGCCTTGAGGCAGCTCATGTCCTGGGGACCTTCCTTGACCTCCAGCGGGGCGACGATGGGCTGGAGCTCTGCCAGCAGGGGATCGGGAGAGGGGGTAAAGGCGTTGCCCTCGTCGTCCACGCCCTTGATATACCGGGCGTAGCCCGCCAGCACCAGGGGGATGAGGACCAGGTCGTCCAGATTCAGGCCCTTGGACACATAGGCCTTGATGGTCTCGCCGAATCGGATGGGCAGCTTTTGAGAGGTGTCGGTGGCGATGCGCTGGGGAGCGTCGGGCATGAAGGGGTTGGGCAGGCGCTTGTTCAGCACCGCATCAATGAAGTCGGCGGGCTTGAGCACCCCCGGGTCCACCACCACGGGCATGGCTTCGATGTGGCCCATCTTGGTGATAAGGCCCCGCAGGTCCTCGTCCTTCATCTCGGCAGAGATCAGGGTGTAGCCCAGCAGGCAGCCGTAGATGGACATGGCGGTGTGCAGGGGGTTCAGGCAGGTGCACACCTTCATGCGCTCCACCTTGTCCACGGTGGCCTGGTCGGTGTAGAGCACTCCGGCCTTGTCCAGGGGCGGGCGGCCGTTGGTGTAGCGGTCCTCCACCACCAGATACTCGGTCTCCTCCGCATTGACGAAGGGGGCGGTGTAGGTGTTCTTGCCGGTGATGATGGTGTCCCGGTCTTCGAAGCCGTCCTTCTCCAGCAGCTCCTGCACCAGGGCGTCGGGGCGGGGGGTGATCTTGTCGATCATGCTCCAGGGGAAGGATACCTTGCTCTCGTCCTTCAGGTAGGCCAGGAAGCCTTCATCCACCAGTCCGGCTTTGAGCCAGGCCTCGGCGTAGGCCAGCACGGCGGCCTTGGCCTTGTCGCCGTTGTGGGAGCAGTTGTCCATGCTCTGGAGGGTTACGGGCAGCGCCCCGGCCTGATAGCGCTTGTAAAGCAGCGCGGCCACCTTGCCCATGATGAGCACGGGGGACAGGCCCCGCTCCAGATCGGCGGGGGCGACGGAATAGCCCTTTTCGGTGATGGTAAAGCTGACCATTTGCAGGGAGGGAGCGGTCATGACCTCCTCCAGGCGGGCCCAGTCGCCGGCGAACTGGGGGTCGGCCCGCAGGCTCTCGGTGACGGAGGCCACCACCTTCTTCTGGATGGAGCCGTCGGACTGGAGCACCACCAGCAGGCTCAGGTTGTCGTAGGGGGCGTAGGCCTTGTCGATGATCTCGAAGTCAAAGCCCTCGGCCACGATGACGCCCCGGTCGTAGGCGCCCTGGTCCAGCAGGTCCTCCAGCAGGGCGGCGGGGAAGGCGCGGAAGATGTTGCCCGCGCCGAAGTGGAGCCAGGTGGGCTGGTCGTGGGTCTTGGCCCGGACGGCCTCCAGGTCGAACTTGGGCAGCTGGTAGCCCTCCCAGGCCTTGGCGTCATAGCCCTTAGTCAACAGATCGGTGAGTTTCATTTCTGTTTTGCCTCCTTATCCAGGGTATCCCACACGCCCAGCATATACATGATGCCAAGGGCGCGGTCGTACAGGCCGTAGCCGGGGCGGACGGTGCCCGGGCCCTCGTTCCACAGGTGACGGCCGTGGTCGGGGCGGATATAGCCCTCCCAGCCGGCGTCGTGGTAGGCCTTCAGGATGTCCAGAATGCCCGTGTCGCCGCAGCAGTCCCGGTGGGCGGCCTCGGAGAAGTCGCCGTTGTCAAAGTGCTTGATATTGCGGATGTGGGCGAAGGCGATGCGGTCGGCGTGCTTGCGCACGATGTCGGCCACGTTGTTTTTCGGGTTGGCGTTCAGGCTTCCGGAGCACAGGGTCAGGCAGTTGCAGGGGTCGTCCACCATGGACAGGAACTTATCCACCGCCTCGGCGTCCACCATCAGGCGGGGCAGGCCGAAGATGTCCCAGGGGGGATCGTCCATGTGGATGGCCATCTTGATATCGCACTCCCGGCAGGTGGGCATAATGGCCTCCAGGAAGTACTTCAGATTCTCCCACAGCTTTTCCTTGGTGACGGGCTTGTATTTCTCAAACAGCTCGTCCAGCTTGGCCATCCGCTCCGGCTCCCAGCCGGGGAAGGTCATGTTGTACTTTTCGGTGAAGGACATGACGTAATCCGCCATCTCCTTGGGGTCCTCGTGGATCTTGCTGGCCTCGTAGTACAGGGCGGTGGAGCCGTCCCCTACGGGATGGAACAGGTCGGTGCGGGTCCAGTCGAACACGGGCATGAAGTTGTAGCAGATCACCTTCACGCCGAAGGGGGCCAGGTTCCTGATGGTCTGTTTGTAGTTCTCAATATACTGGTCCCGGGTGGGCAGGCCGATCTTGATGTCGTCGTGGACGTTGACGCTTTCCACCACGTCCATGTTAAAGCCGTACTCGTCCAGCTGCTTTTTGACAACGGCGATCTCCTCAGGCTGCCACACCTCGCCGGGCATTTTGTCGTGGAGCGCCCACACGATGCCTTCCACACCGGGGATCTGCTTGATGTCGGACAGCTTGATTTGGTCGTTGCCCTCGCCGTACCAGCGCCAGGTCATTTGCATTGGCATATTATCACCTCATAAAATTATTGTACTGCAAAATGTCACACTTATTCGTCGGCTTCGTCGCCCATGCCGATCAAATCGAATTTTTCTGTGGAAACCACGATGTCGAAATCGTCCTTGCTGGGCTTGGGGCATTTTACCCAGATGGTGCGGTCGGACAGGTTGTAGTACCAGCCGGACTCCGCCTCCTCCCAGTTGTCCCGGACCAGGAAGCGGGGGATCTGCTCCCCGTCCACGCTGACCCAGAAAGCGCCCTTGCACTTGCTGACCACCTTCAGCGTCAGCCGCTCCACCGTGCCGGGGTAGCTGCCCTCCTTGTGGAAGGAGATGACCTTCCGGTCGCCGCTCTTCACGGAGATGGTGGTCTTGGCGTAGACGCCGTTTTTGAAGTCCTGGGTGTGGCCGTCGTCGTCATAGAACACCATGCTGCTGTCCCCCTCCGCGCCGATGACCAGGTCCAGCCGGCGCATGGTGTCGGATAGGATATGGGTCACGTCCTCGCTGGTGAACAGGATGGCGCTGCCCCGCAGGAACATGGGAATGGAGTCCAGAGTCACGGGGACGGTGATGGTCTGGCCGCCCTCGTATTCCCGCAGCTGGTCGTTCATGTCGTACCAATTGGACCCGGCTGCGCTCCGCCGCGCCCTTTTCCACCACGTTGGCCACCAGCAGGGACGGGCCGAACATGAAGGTCAGGTTCTGGTCCCGGTAGCAGTTCACGTCCCCGGGGAACTCCAAAAACAGGGGCCGCATGGCGGGCATACCGGTCCGGCTGGCCTCGTACATCAGGGAGTAGAGGTAGGGCAGCAGGCGGTAGCGCAGGGCGTAGGCCGCCTGGACCTGGGGCAGGTGCTCCTCATACATCCAGGGCTGAGTGACGGTGTTGTCGTCGTTGGCGGAGTTGATGGTAAACCGGGGCTGGAAGATGCCGCTCTGGATCCAGCGCAGCAGCAGCTCGCCCTCGGGGGCGCCCCCGGCGAAGCCGCCGATGTCGCAGCCCATGTTGGCGCACCCGGACAGGCCCATGCCCATGATGGTGGCCAGGTTGAATTTCACGGTTTTCCAGTCGGTGAGGTTGTCGCCGCCCCATACCTGGGCGTAGCGCTGCACGCCGGAGTAGCCCGCCCGGTTGATGACGTAGGGCCGCTCGTTGGGGTACATCTCCTCCAGGGCCTTCCAGCCCACGTAGGCCATCATGTTGGAGTGGATGATTTTCAGCTCGGCCATGGTGCCCTTGCCGCCCTCAAAGTCGCACTGGGCGTTGCGGTCGTCGATGCCGTCCATCTCGCAGTTGTCGTTCCACACCGTTTTGGCTCCCTTGCTCAGGATGGTTTCCTTGAGCAGGTGCTTCCAGGCGTCCCGGCCCTTGGGACCGGTGAAGTCGATGAACCGGCCCTCGCCGCCCCACCAGCGGCCGTAGGCGTCGCCCTCGCCGCCGGGGGCCTTGATGAAGGCGTCGTGGTCCTCATAGTATTTGGCGTAGGGGTGGTGCTCCAGCACGCCGGGCTTTAGATTGCAGATAACATTGATGCCCTTGGCGTTCATGGTCTCAAAGAACTTCTCCGGGTCGGGGAAGCGCTTGCGGTTCCAGTTGAAGGTGTAGCGCAGCCCGTCTTCCTCGCCGGAGGAATAGCCGGAGGCCAGCCAGAAGTTATCGATATAGATTTTCTCCTGGAGGTGCTTGTCGATGACCTTGTAAATCTCCTGGTCACAGTCCTTTTCCAGCTCGGCATAATACATGGTGGAGGCGCAGAAGCCCAGGGACTGCTTGGTGGGCAGGGCGGGACGGCCCGTCAGCCAGGTGTAGCGGCTGACCACGTCGGCGGGCCGGGGGCCGTTGATGAGGAACAGGTCGATGTCGCCGCCGTCGGCCTGCCAATAGCAGTAGCGCTCCCAGTAGCCGCTGATCTCCTGTCCCATGTCGAACACGCAGTCGTGGGAGTTGTGGTAGAACAGGCCCAGGGCGTGGAGGTCGTTCTCGCTGACCCGGATATAGAAGGGAATGTGCTTGTACATGGGGTCGCCGTTTTCCGGGTCGTGCCCGATGGCGTCCTTGGGGCTCATGCGCAGGCGGCGGCCCTTTTTATCCAGATGCCCGGTCTTTTCGCCGAAGCCGAAAAAGTGGTCCTTCTGGCGGTCCATGCAGGAGTAATGGCTGATACGGCCCAACTGATCGATCTCAAAGGCCCGCTCGGGCAGGTCCCGGTAAATGCACTCGCCTGCGGCGGTATGGAGGGAGAAGGACAGCGGCTCCTTTTTCATCACCAGCTTCAGGGCGGCGGTGCGGAAGGTCAGCGCGGATTCGCTCTCCTCACAGGGTACGTCCAAGGGCTGGACGCGCTGGCGTTCGCCCTCGAACAGGGGGTCCAGCCGGTCGGCCCAGGCGGTGGTGACCAGGGCGTAGGACTGTTCGGGAAACTCCCGGGAGAAGGACACCCGGATACGGATCACATCATCGCTGAGGAAGGCCAGCAGGATGTCGGCTTGGTCCCCGTGGACGATATAGCCCACGGGGTTTTTCTCATGAGAGACGTATTTTTTTAACAGCATCGGAAGCGGCTCCTTTCCGGGGTTACATCCCGATCAGATCAAAGTCTTCAAAGGAAACAGTGAGGGTCACATCCTTCTTGGGGTTGGGGTACTTGACCAGCACAGCCTTTTTAGTCTGGCTGTAGTACCAGCCGGACTGGGCGGCCTCGAACTTGCGGCGGTTCAGGAAGTGCTCCAGCTTCTCGCCGCCCAGGGCGGCCCAGAAGGGGCTGCGGTCCTTGCGGATCATCTCCACAGTGACGTTCTCCACAAAGTCGGTATAGCTGCCCTCGGCGGTAAAGCCTACCTTCACCACGTCGGAGCCGGACATTTGGATGGTGGTCTTGCGGAATACGCCGCGGCGGAAGTCGTTGGTCACGCCGTCGTCATCGTACAGGGTGTAGGTGCGGTCGCCGCCGGGGGCCATGACGATGTGCAGTCCGGTGGCGTGGTCCCGCTCCATGCTCATCAGCTGGTTGAACGCCATGGGGATGACGGCCCCTTCCCGGATAAACATGGGGATGGTCTCCAGGGTAACGGGGACCTCGATGGTCTGGCCGCCCTCGTAGCACTTGAAGTTGTCGTTCCAGTCGTACCACTTGCACCCGGCGGGAAGGTAGACCTTCCGGGTCTTGGCGCCCGGCTCCAGGACGTTGGCCACCAGGATGTCCCGGCCATAGAGGAACTCGAAGCTCTGGTCGTAGACGTTGGGGTCGTTCTGGAACTCGTACACCAGGGCCCGCATGATGGGCGCGCCGGTCTGGCTGGCCTCGTATTCGGCGGAGTAGAGGTAGGGGGCCATCCGGTAGCGCAGCAGGATGGCGTCCCGAATCAGCCCGGCGGACTTGCGGTACATCCAGGGCTCAGTGACGGTGTTGTCATTGCTGGCGGAGTGGATGGAGAACCGGGGCTGGAACACGCCGTTCTGCACCCAGCGGACGAACAGTTCCTCCTCGGGGGCGGGGCCGGCGAAGCCGCCGATGTCCGCGCCCTCGTTGGGCTGGCCGGACAGGCCCATGCCGGTGATGATGGGGATGTTGTACTGGAGGGACTTCCAGCTGGTGTAGTTGTCGCCGCACCAATTCTGGGCGTACTTCTGAATGCCGGAGGAGCCGCTGCGGCACACCACGTAGGGTCGGGCATCGGGGTTATGCTCTACCACGGCGTCGCCGCCGATCTTACACATGATGGTGCACATGATGGGCTTGAGCTGGCCGATGGTGCCGCCCTTGCCGTCGAAGTCACAGCGGCTGTCCTTGTCCAGCAGGCTGTCGTACTCGCAGTTGTCGTTCCACACGGAGTCGGTGCCCACGGCAATGATGTTGTCGGTCAGATACTTTTTCCAGGCCTCCCGGGCCTCGGGCTTGGTGTAGTCCCAGAACGCGCCGTCGCCGCCCCACCATTTGCCGACGCTGAAGTCGTCGCTGTCCGCCTGCTTGACGAACACGCCCTTCTCCTTGAACTCGTCGAACCAGGGGTGCATGAGCAGGATGCCGGGCTTTACATTGGGCACGTTTTGGGCGCCCTTCTCGTTCATGGCGGCGAAATAGGCCTTGGGGTCCTTGAAGCGCTCGTTGTTCCAGATGAACACGCACCGGCGGTTGTTGTAGCTGGTGTAGCCGGAGGACAGGTGGAACCCGTCGATGGGGAAGCCCTCCTCCTTAATGGTGTCGATGAACTCCAGCACGGCGTCGTCGCTGTCCTTGTCTAGCTCGGGATAGTACATGGAGGAGCCCTGATAGCCTAGCGCCCGCTTGGGCAGCAGGGCGGGCCGCCCGGTGAGCAGGGTGTAGTTGTCCACGATGCGGGACAGGGTGCCGCCGCCCAGCAGGAACAGGTCGATGTCGCCGCCGTCGGCCTGCCAGTAGGTGTACCGGGGCCAATAGTTGCTCTTCTCCCGACCCATATTGAACACGGACTCATAGAAATTGTGGTAGAACAGGCCCACCGCCTTCTGAGTGGTCCGGCTCAGGCGGATATAGAAGGGGATGTGCTTATACAGGGTGTCCATTTTCTCCGCATCGTAGCCCATGGCGTCAGTGGCGCGCTGGCGGAGGAATTCCTTGTTCTTGTTCAGCAGGCCGGCCTTCTCGCCAAAGCCGTAGAAGCAGTCGTCCTCCTCCATGCGGCTGTAGTGGACCACCCGGTGGTTGGAGTCCAGCACAAAGGGATTGCCTGCCAGGTCCTGGTAGAGCAGCGTTCCCTCGCCGTCATACAGCCGGAAGGAGATGGGGTCCTTGTCCACCTCCAGGCGGAGCTTGCCGGTGTCGAAGGTGAGCTTACCGTCCTCCTCGGTGACCTTGGGCTGAAAGGGCTCCACCTGGGTGCGCTCGCCCTGGAAGAGGGGGTCCAGACGGTCCTCCCAGGCGGTGGTGGCCAGCACATAGGACTCCTCGGCCAGCTCCTTGTCAAAGGAGGCGCGAATGCGGATGATCTCATCGGTGACGAAATACACCTTGACGTCGGCGCAGTTGGTGTGGAGCAGGAACGCGCCGGGCAGACGCTCCAGAGAGGTTGCGGTGCTGCAAATTTGCATACGGCATATCTCCAATCATATTTAAGGGCTGTGTCATTGATATTTTAATATATTAGTAAAATGGTTTCAAGTGCCAGATATAACATATTTAACGGCAATTTTTTGTGCAGTATAACCAAACCGGTGTGGAGAATGCGGCAATTTCAAAATCTGAGGGAAAAGCCTGCCCTATTTCAGCAGAAAGGTTAAAAAAGAGAGAAAAAACCAGCAGGAGGCGGTGCTCCTGCTGGAAATGTTTCTCAAATGCTCTGCTTGCTGCGGTACGCTTCGACAAAAAATGCCGTCATTCCCCCGTTCCGTCAAAGTAGTGGGGGTAGGCGGTCTTCATTTGTTTCAAGTGGTCCTGGTACAGGGTCAGGTGGCGCTCCAGAATCTGAACGGCGGTGTCCGCGTCCCCGGCGGACATGGCCGCCACAAGCTCCTCGTGATCCTTGGGGATGAAGTCGTCCAGGTTCATGAGAAAGCTCAGCACCCGGACCCGTTCGATGTGATGGCGGGCGTCCTGCATCCAGTCGAAGTGCCCTCCCTTTTGGTTGAGCTGGAAGGCGATGCGGTGAAATTGGTTGTCCAAGGCAAACAGCCGCGACTTCCGGTCGGGGCCGTGGGAGGCGAGATAGAGCCGGTAGACCTGGAGATTTTCCTCATACATCTGCCGCGCCCTGTCCGTCATGCGGGGGATGGCCTGAAGGACCATTTCCTTTTCCAGCACGTAGCGGCTGAACTGCTCCATCTCCACGATCCTGGTGTCGATAGGGGCCACAAAGGTGCCGCTCTGGGGGCGCACCACCACCAGGTTGGCCAGGCTCAGCTTGATGACCGCCTCGCGGATGGGAGTTCGGCTCATTCCCATCTGGGCCGCCAGCTCCTTGTCGCTGAGGCTGTCGTTGGGCTTTAAATCCAGGTTCAAAATGCGTGAGCGCAGGATCTGGTACGCAGTTTCCCGCGCACTTAGTCTCTGTGTCATGTTGAAGCTCTCCTTGGATAAATGGTCACCGCTTGCGGTGGTCTTGGAGGGCCTGCCGCAGATCGGTCAGGTTCATGCTCAAAAGGGAACGGTTGCGCCGCCAGGAAAGGCCGGTGCGCTGGGCGACGAATTCCTTCAGGTCCTCGGCGCTGCCGCCCTCCACGGTGGCCTTATCAATCATGCACACCGATTTGGGCCCCAAAAAGAGGTATAAGTATTCGTTATCCTCAATGAGGCGCTGGAAACGGCTGTATTCCAGGCGCATGGTTCCCTCTCCGGACAGCTGGAGAGAACCCTTGAAGAAGGTGCACACATTTTGGGGGAGGTTTCCCTTCCGCCCGTCCACGGCTTTGTCCGCCTGGACTGCGGCGGGAAAGTCCCGGCTGACCAGAAGCCAGCAGCCCACCAGAAGCAGGATGCCCTGGAGAACGGTGGACATCTCGGTGGTCAGAGCCAGCGCGGCCAGGGCAAAGCCGATGACCATCCGGATCAAAATGCGCAGCTGCTTATAGGTGCGGTATTCCGTTTTGAACAGGCGCTGGAGGGTATCCTCTGTATGTTGGATGCTGCCGACAAATTTTGCTTTTTCCGCCATAACAATCCCCCTGATATGCTAATATTCTAATCCTTCCAGGCGGGTATGTCAATGCTTATTTGTTGGTAAACGGGCATTCAGAGACGGTTTGGGAGAGCTGTCAAAAAGCTGATGGAGGTGGTGAGGTCAGGGATAAAGCGACGGCTGTGAATTGACTTCTCGCAATGCGGCGATTATAATTTGGCTTAGAACAGGCGGCCCCGGTCCTCAATGCTCCGACGCGGTGATGATCCTTCCCTGGGCGCGGGGGCTGTCCAGGATGATCTCGCCCACGGTGGGAACGGTAATGGTGCCGGACAGCGGATTTTTGATGCTGACCACCGGGGTGGTGACGGTGGCCTCCACCTGAGAGAGCTCAAAGCAGAGGTCCGTATCCGTCATCTCGCAGTCGACCAGCCGCAGGTCCCTGCAGTAGCAGAAGGGCTGGGTCCCGATGATCTTGCAGTTGACAAGGGTCAGCCCCTGGGAGTACCAGGCCAGATACTCCCCCTTGACGACGCTGTCCCGGACCGTCACGTTTTTGGCGTGCCAGAAGGCGTCCTTGGTGTCAAAGCGGCAGTGGTCAAAAACCGCGTTTTCGATGTACTGGAAGGAATATTTTCCCTGGAGGGTGACGTTGGAGAAGGTGATGTCCCGGGCCCGCATGAGGAAATACTCGCTCTGGGCGGAGCAGTCCTTCATTCGGAGCTCTGCGGTGGACCAGCCGAACTCGGGCGAAATGATGTCGCAGCCTTCTATGGCCGCGTCCCGGCATTCCCGCAGGGCCTTGATGCCGTGGAGCCGGGTTCCGGTGATGCGGATGCGCTCCGAGTACCACAGGGCCGCCCGGCACAGCTCGGTGAGCTCCGAGTCCCGGATGGTGAGGCCGCAGTCGTGCCAAAAGGGGTAGCGCAGGTTAAAAAAGCAGCGTTCCGCCGTGATATTCCGGCTCTCCTTAAAAGCGCTCTCACCGTCGGCCGGGCCGTCAAAGCGGCAGCTCCGGACGGTGACGCCGTCGCTTCCATAGAGGGCGCGCTCCTCGTCAAAGCTCTGATGTTCAATGATGTTCATAAATGCTCCTTTCGCCGAAGGCCGTTCGGCGGGTGTTTCTGTTGAACGCCGCAGGCGTCCAATCTCCTGCTATGATAATATATGGGCGGGGAAATGGCAAATGCTTTGTGATTATATTGTGGTATGCCTGGAGGGAATGACCTGTCTCCGCCCCGGCTTTGGACATGGACGATATCATATTTTATGAAAAGGAGGCGAGGCCATGCTGTCCCGTCAACGACTGTTCTGGCGGCTCCAGCCCTATGACCTGCCCGGTTCCGATGAAAGCTTCCTGCGGGCCTGCCGGGACAACTGTGCGTACCACATCCGCCGCTGTCCCGGCTATGCCGCCATTTGCAGGCATATGGGCTTTTTGCCCAAGCAGCTCCGGACCGTGGAGGACCTGGCGAAAATCCCTGTGATCCCCACCCTGTTTTTTAAGCGGAAGACCCTCTTCTCCATGCCCCAGTGGCGGATGGCCATGAAGGTCACATCCTCGGGCACCAGCGGGAAGTACAGCCGCATCGGGTTCGACTGGGGCTGTATCCTGGCCGAGGTCCCCATGGTCGTCAACCTGGGCTTCCGACACCACCTGGTGTCCCCCAAGCCCGCCCACTGCGTGATTTTGGGCTATAAGCCCCACAAATCCAACCACACCGGCGTCACCCGGACCATGTTCGGCCTCACCCACTTTTCTCCGCCCCTCAGCCGCACCTATGCCCTGCACATGGTGGACGGGTCCTATGTTCCGGACCTGGACAGCGTAGCCGCAGCGCTGAAACGGTTTGAGCGCTCCCACTTCCCCACGCGGGTCATCGGGTTTCCCTCCTACCTGTGGTTCGGCCTGAAGCGGATGGAGGAGCTGGGCCTGCGCTTGAGGCTGCCTCGGGGTTCCCGCATCATCCTGGCGGGGGGCTGGAAGCAGCACTCCGACCAGGAGGTGGACAAGCGCACCCTGTACGCCCTGGCGGAGCGGACGCTGGGCATCCCGGAGGGGAACGTCAACGAGCTGTTCGGGGCGGTGGAGCATCCCATTTTTTACAACACCTGCAAGCGCCACCACTTCCACATTCCCGCCTACGGGCGAATTATCATCCGGGACCCGGACACCCTGGAGCCCCTGCCCATGGGCCGGGTGGGCCTTATCAACCTGATCTCGCCCCTGATGACCGCCACCCCCACCCTCAGCGTCATGACCGACGACCTGGGCTATCTGACGCCGGGGGAGCGGTGCGGCTGCGGCATTCGCAGTCCCTACCTCACCATTCTGGGGCGGGTGGGGATGAGCGACATCCAGACCTGCGCCGCCGGGGCCTCTGAGCTTTTGGGAAAGGGGGAAGCGTTTTGATTTTCGCCAATGGAGCGCTACTGCCTGATTCGGAGCGGAAGGCCGTCCTGAAGGGGCTGGAGGCTCAATTGAATGCCGTGAGACGGTTTCCGCCGCTGGAGACGGAGACGGTAATCGCCGCCGTGGACGCGTTGGGAAGGCGGCTGGCGGCCGGGGAGTTTGCCCCGCTGCTGTCCCGGTTCCTGCCCGCCGGGGTGACGCTGGATGAGCTGCTGCCCCTCCTGCGCCGGGAGGCCATTGAGGCCAAGCTGTCCGCCGAGCTGGGCCCGGACCCCTTTTCCCCCAGGGCGTCGGACAAAACCACCGCCCATGTCCTGCCCTTGGGGGTGCTGTTCCACATCGCCCCGGGCAATATGCCGGGCCTGCCGGTGTATACCGCGCTGGAGGGGCTGCTCACCGGCAACATCAATTTGGTGAAGCTGCCCCACGGGGACAAGGGGCTGTCCCTGGCGGCCTTTCGGCTGCTGACGGAGCAGGAGCCCAGGCTGGCGCCCTATCTCTATGCCTTTGATTTGCCCTCGGGACAGCGGACGGACATGGAGACGCTGGCGGCTCTGGCCGACGGCCTTGTGGCTTGGGGCGGCGACGGGGCCATCCAGGCCGCTCGCACTTTGGCGGGGCCTGGATGCAAGCTCATCGAGTGGGGCCACCGCCTCAGCTTCGCCTATGTGTCCGGATATAAGGACGAGGAGGCGGAGCTGTCCGCCCTGGCGTCCCATGTGATAGAGACGGGCCAGCGGCTGTGCTCCTCCTGTCAGGTGATTTTCCTGGATTCGGAGGACTGGGAGGCGGGGGCCGCCTTCTGCCGGGAATTCCTGCCCCATCTGGAGCGGGCGGCCAAGCGTCCCGGCGTGGGGGCCGGGGCTGCGGCCTCCCTCAGCGGCCATACCGCCCTGCTGGAGCGTATTGTAGACGGCCGGACGGAGGGGGAGGTCCTGTTCCGCGGCAAAGGCTGCTCGGTGATCCTCCGGCCCGACCGGGAGCTGGAGCTGTCCCCCATGGAGGGGAACGTGCTGGTAAAGCTCCTGCCGCAAAGGGAGCTTCTGTCCGCTCTCCGCCGCCAGAAGGGACGGCTCCAGACGGCGGGACTCATCTGCGCCCCCGAACAGCGGGAAGCGCTGGCCGGGCTTCTGGCCCAGGCGGGCGTGACCCGGGTCACCCGAGCGGGGTCCATGTCCGCCTCCTTCCCCGGCGAGGCCCACGACGGGGAGTATCCCCTGCGCCGCTACGTCCGGGTTGTGGATATCGAGAAATAAAACTTACACCGCAAACGTCATAGAGGCCGACCCTATGGCGTTTGCGGTTTTGTATGTCCATCTCCCAGCGAGCCTGTCGGGGCAGCGTGCCCCGGCAGGCTCTTTTCCATCTCCTCGTCTGTGATAAATTCGGTCATCACGTGACGGTAGCGCTTGGGCAGATGGGTGGACTGGCATTTTGGGTTGGTCCGCCCCTCGATGGCGATGGTCCGATAGTATTTCCGCCACATGGCCCGGTAGGAGCGCTCCGTTTCTCCGGCAGGGCCCATGCGGAAGTCCTCCGCCGGGACCAGCTTCCACCTTCCCCGGTGGGACAGAAAGGCCTCATGATGGGTGCGGTCGTAGAGGACGATCCGCTCCCCGGAATACCGGGCGGCGAAATGTCCGGCCAGCAGAGGGAGCACCCGGTTTTTGGGCTCGATCTCCCCCACCAGCACCCCGTCCAGGTCGGAAAAACGGACAAAGCCCTTCAAATGGTCCCACTCCGTCCACATTTTGGTCAGGGCGAGGTTCACCCGGGCCATCACCGGGTCGCTCAAATCCAGTCGCACCCGGTCCCCCTCCTGGAGTCCCCGGCGGATGAGGGTCAGCAGGTCCAGCTCCTTATGAGGCAGGCAGGTCAAAAACCCCCGGGCGATGAGCATTTGAAAGGCGGGAGACACCCGTTTTTTCAGGGCGGCGTAAAGCCGTTTGGCCTTCTGCTGGTCCGTGGCGGGCTCCAGGACGTCCCAGAGGGCGGGGACGTCGTCGGGGAGCAGGAATTCCACGGGCTCCGCGCCGCGCTCCAGCGCGTCCCAGACGCAGGTCAGAAACCCGGCAAAGGTGCCGTCGTAACGGTACGCGGTCATGTCAGCCCACCGTCCTGTCGAACAGGGACAGCTGCTGCCAGCTCTCTCCGGCGCCCAGTGCCGCCTGCTCCAGCCCGGTGAGACGGCGGTAGACGCTGTCCTGACTGCACCGCAGGCCGGGCAGCATCCGGCCCGAGCAGGTGATGAAGTACTGGGCCCGTTTCATGACGATGCCCAGCCGCTTCAGCCCTTCGAAGGAGAGGGGACCGTACCGCCGGGCGGCGACGATGCGCTCCGCCCCCCGCATACCGATGCCCGGCACCCGCAGAATGGCCTCATAGTCAGCCCGGTTCACCTCCACCGGGAAGAACTCCGGGTGGCGCAGGGCCCAGTCGCTCTTGGGGTCCAGGGCCTCGTCAAAGTTGGGATGGCTGTCGTCCAGAATCTCCTGGGCGGTAAAGCCATAAAACCGCAAAAGCCAGTCCGCTTGGTACAGCCTGTGCTCCCGCAAAAGGGGCGGCTTAAACCCTGCGGGGACGGGCAGGCTTTTGTGGTCGGACACGGGCATATAGGCGGAGAAAAACACCCGTTTCAAGCGGTATTTCCGGTAAAGCCCCTCGGTGAGGGACAAAATGTGCCGGTCACTCTCCGGGGTGGCCCCCACGATCATTTGGGTGGACTGCCCCGCCGGGGCGAACCGGGGGGCGTGGCGGTAGAGTTTCAGCTCCGCCTTGGATTGGGCCGCCCCGTCCCGGATCTGAGCCATGGGCTTGAAAATGGCGGCGCGGGTCTTGTCGGGGGCCAGCAGTTGGAGGGACCCCTCCGAGGGCAGCTCGATGTTGACGCTGAGCCGGTCCGCCAGCAGGCCCAGAGCGTAGGTCAGCCCCGGGTCCGCCCCCGGGATGGCCTTGGCGTGAATGTAGCCGTTGAAATGATACTCGGTCCGCAGCAGGCGCAGGGTCTCGATCATCCGCTCCGTGGTGTAATCGGGGCTTTTCAGCACCGCTGAGGACAAAAACAGCCCTTCGATGTAGTTTCTCCGGTAAAATTGGATGGTCAGCTCCGCCAGCTCCCGGGGGGTGAAGGCGGTTCGGGGCACGTCGTTGGAGCGGCGGTTGACGCAGTAGGCGCAGTTATAGCAGCAGTAGTTGGTGTAGAGCACCTTCAAAAGGGACACACACCGCCCGTCGGCGGAGAAGGTGTGGCAGCAGCCGGAATTGGTGGCGGTGCCGATGGTCCCGGCCCTTCCGCCCCGGACCACCCCGCTGGAGGTACAGGCGGCGTCGTATTTGGCGGCGTCGGCCAAGATCGTCAGCTTGTCCATGACCTCCACAGGAATTCCCCCTGACTGGCAGAAATCAAACATTTGTATCTATATTATAGTACGGCCGCTCGATTTGTCAAGAGCTGTTTTTTCTGTTTTTCACAAAGGGGCGGCGGACAAAAGGTTCCCTCCTTCGCAAACGGAGAACGGTTCAAAATGTATCCAGCAGGGCCGGCACCTCGGCCTCGGTGGCCAGGCCGTGGGAGAAGGCGGTGGCGGACCCAGCGGCGGCGCCCATACGGTGGGCGGCGGCGTAGTCCCCGGTGTTCAGCCAGCCCGCCAGGAAGCCCGCCACCATGGAGTCGCCCGCACCCACGGAATTGCGGACCCTGCCCCGGGGCGCGCCCAGCTTGTGGCAGCCGCCCGTCTCGTCCAGCAGCAATGAGCCGTCCCCGGCCATGGACACCAACACGTTCCGCGCGCCTTTCTCCTGGAGTCTGCGGGCGCAGGCGGCGCTCCAGCGCCTGCCCGGTGAACCCGGCCAGAAAGCCCATGGCCACGTTTTGGACGCCCAGATTGCGCAGCACGGTGGACACGTTGATTCCCTTGCCGCCGAACTGGATCTCTTCGCTCTGGGTGCGGTTGATGTCCCCGGCCCGGAACCCATCCATGCGGACCACGTAGTCCAGGGCGGGATTGAAGGTGACGGTGTAAACCATGACAAAGCCTCCTATGAGGTGAGCGGAAGTGATTTTTAATGACTGGTTCTGCCGCAACAAAATATTACATCTAACAAACACTGAACGTCAATCATTTTCAATTAAAGCAAGCCGCCAAAAGTGGAGGAGAACTTTGATAATAGTGCATAAAAAATAAAATTCAAACGGTATTAATCAAGGCGAGTGAACACACCTGGAAAGAGCTGCGGCGGAGGCTTTATAGGTGATCGCACCGAAGGAGACGCCGCCTGAAGGAGGGGGAGCATGGGTCCCTCTGGGGCCCGCATAGCCGGTGAGGACAAGGAAGGTCTGGTGAACGATTTCCCTAATATATTATAATGATAGGGCGGGATGGGGCCCGCTGAAAAAAGGGTTGCAATCTGAAACAGGATGTGGTATCATATCTGATACCTGTTGTGGGCCAAGCCCGCTGATACGAAGCCATTACCGAAAGGATTTGAGTCAAATGACCACCGCCCAGATCGTGTTGTCCATCATTTATTTCATCGTGGCCCTCGGCCTCATCGCCGTGGTGATGCTCCAGTCCGGCAAGAGCGCGGGCCTGTCCGGCGCCATTGCCGGCGGCGCGGACACCTTCCTGTCCAAGAACAAGGCCAAGTCCGCCGATGCCCGTCTGGCCAAGATGACCAAGTGGATCGCCATCGTGTTCATGCTGCTGACCCTGGTGCTCTGCCTGGTGCCCGCCGCCTCCGCATAAGACGATAAAAAATCCGCTGTCCGGCGGGAGAGGTAACGTAATGAAGTTACCTCTCCCGCAATTTTTATAGCCAGCCGAATGTGCTTGAATTGTGGGAAAATCAATGTTTCGGAGGCATATATCATGGAAAAGTCTGCATTTGAGCAGATGGGGCGGAACATTAGAAGCCCATATCGATGGATTGGGTTGGAAAAATGAATAGTATCCAAAATAGAGCGATAGAAATTGTTTGCGCCGATTTAATTTATACGCAGCAAAAAGCCGGTGGGGGACAAAATCTCCACCGGCTTTTTGTTGTATGCTGATCAGAGTTATGGCTGATTGCAATTTTGCGGCACGTAACTTTTCCTATTCAATTATAAACTCTAACCGTCCCGCCGCGCCATATGCCGCTTCATACTGGCCGATTACCACAACGACCCGGCCATCCTGGTTCAAATAGAAATCTGTGTTTTCGGAAATCAAGTCGATGACAGACAAATCATCCCACAGCATACTGCGCTGCTCCTCGCTCCAGCCCATGATTGTCTTTTCTATGCTGTCCGCCACGATGCGGCGGTAATCGTTCCCGAACCAATCCCGCAGGGTAATGCTGCGTCCGTTATTCAGGTCTAAGTTGTAGTAGAAATAGTGATTATACGCACTGAATGCGGTCTCATACTGCCACACCAGGAAAGAGACATATTGAGGGCTGATGTGGTTGATCTTATAATCCACGGTGATGCCCAGAGGAACAAATTCCTCAGGATTTCCGCCTGTCAGCAGGAAAGCCTCGTAATAGTCTTTGGCCCTGGTCTCGCTTTCCGTCAGGCAGACGCTGATTGCTTTTTGTATCTCCAGGTTCACCCTGGTCTCCAGCTCTGTTTTTCCGGTGTTTTCAATTTGAGGAATTCGAGCGTCAATATATTTGATTTCATCTTGGGCATGGTATTCGCGGAACACGAACACGCGACACAGCCCGCCAACCACCGGCAGCTCACAGGCCGCTGATGCGAACACGGGGGATACGTTCAGCATGGTGACAAGGCACAACATCAACACGGCGGCAATAGAACCTGTCCGTTTCAAAATGAATAGCGCTCCATGCTTGCGGCGTCTGGTCAACCCCTCGTTGATTGCCTCCTGTACGACTTCATCCAACTCCTTGGGTATCTGCATTTGCTCATAGCCCTTTCGGTCTATCATCGTCCAACACCTCCATATCCAATTTCAGCAACTTCAGCGCACGGTACAGCCGGGACTTTACAGTACTCAGGTTGGCTGACAAGACCTCCGCGATCTCGTCCAGTTTCATATCCTCAAAGAAGCGGAAGATCACCACGGTTTTCAGCTCCGGCGGCAGCTTGTCAAGGGCCGCGTACAGGTCAAGATATGCCTCCTGTTCCGGCCGGGTATCGTCCGCCGCCTCCTGTATTTCCTCCAGCGGCACAAAGCGGCGGTTTTTACGCAGGAAGGAGATGCTCTCATTGATGAGGATGCGGCAAAACCAGGTCTGAGCGTATTCCGGACTGCGCAGGCCGGGGCAGGACTGGAGTGCCTTGACGATGGCGTTGTGAACGATGTCCAAAGCGTCCTCTCTGTTTTTCACATAGGAGTACGCGATTCGGTAAAACCGCTCCTGCTCGGTCTCAATGAGCAGGACAAGCTCCCGCACCGGCTGCATCCATCAGTCACCTGCCCTAAAATAGTCGGAGAGGATCGGGCCTGCGTCTCCCTTCGAAACACATACTACCACATAACGGCCATGCTGTTCAATAACGGCGTTCTCCAACTTTTCGACCTCGCCTGGAAGGTAGGAGGAAAAGCTTTTCTTCTGTGCCTCCACCCGTTCTTGGGCCAGCGGCAAGGCCGCTTTTGCGTCCGCCTCCGTCTCAAATTCCAGTAGGGCCAGCTCCGACGCCGTGGCCCCGCTGCCCACATAGAACTGGAATGATACCGCGTTGTCGATGCTGTATAGTTTTTTTGCGATTCCTTCATCAGCCGGAGTAAGCGTTTCCTCAAACACATCGCTTTCCAGCAGCTCCTTCGCCAACTCATCCAACGCCACGTCCTGATTCGCGTTTGACTGGGGGGAACAAGCGGACATCAGGATAAGCACAGCAGCGGTCAGCAGAACGATCAAAGTCTTTTTCATTTGTGCGTTCACTCCTATCTCATAGTACGATGGCGTGGGTTATCAGGTAGTCCAGCCACCGCTGGCAGTAGGAGCGCACCAGATGGATGCCGTCCGGGGCGGCGTCATCCGGGAGGCTCCCGTCCTCGCCAGCCACCGCATTGGCGGTGTCGAGGTAATAGACCTGCTTTTCCTCTGCCAACTGCTGCAAAAGCTGGTTATATTCGTTGATCTTTGGATTTTTTACATAGCTGTGGGTGTTGGAAACCTCCTGAGATACGGGCATGATGGCCTGGATGTAGATCAGGGCGTTGGGGTTGATTTCACGGATGGCGTCCACGATATCCCCATACTTTTGGACGAATATCGAGCTGTATGCCCAGCCGGTTTCATTGATCCCCAGCATGATATACACTTTTGAGAAGTCGGTGGCCTTCAGCGCGTCCATAACGGGCACCTTTTCCCCATCAACGTTGAACAGCGGCCTGGTAAAAACGGTGTCAACCATCAACCCCATATGGGCAAAGAATGTGGTGTTGGACAGGCTGGTATTAAGAAACAGCCCCTCCGTCCGAGAGTCGCCGATGAACACAGCATCGTCAAAATATGTGGTATCCACCGGATTGGAGAGTGGGACGGGTTTTGAGAAGTCATAGGTTTCAGGTAATGCCGGGCCAGGTTCATTCGGAACAGTCGGCGGAGTTTCAGCAGCCTGCAGTCTGGTGGTTTCTACAGACAGCACGTCATCGTCCGTAAATTCTACCTCCGACGCGGTGATTTTTTCTGCGGGGCTGTTTTTCTCCGGGGAAATTCTTTTTGCGTTCCATGCCATAAGGGCGTGCGCCCCTGCCGATACCGCCAGTGTGGAAAGACCAGCCATGATGGACAGCAGAAGAATGTCGGCAATCAGCGGCCTTCTTCGCTGCCTCCGTCCGGCTCTTTTGGGCGTGTAAGTTTGACCAGCGTATCTCATTGTAGTGCCCTCCATTTTGTGTGTTCATTTATTAGACGCGCCAGGGGGGAGAAAAGTTGAAACGCGCCGAAAAATATCTGTGCATTTTTTGCAGACGGTTTTCTAAAAAATTTTGCAAAGTTTTGTGAGGTTGCATTAACAGACATCAGTTCCATATGGTATCCTGTAACACTCTCTCACGAGAGCGTCAAGCGAGGACATGAGCAAGGGCCTGCTGTCCGAGGAACGCTTTGCCGCACTGACGGTATTGCTGGAAACCGAGCAGAAGCGGCTGAAAGCGGCGATCCCGGAGATGGAAGCCAGTGTGGAAGCCGCCGCAGACAAGGCCGCTGATCTACAGCGGTTCATTGAGCGGGCCAGACAGGTGACCCGGCTGACGGAACCGACGCCTGAAATCGTCCACGAGTTCATTGACAAAATCGTAGTTTCTCAGCCGGTAAAGGTAGAAGGAAAGCGGCACCAGCGGGTGGACATCCACTATAACACCATTGGTCTTTAGACGGCGCCGGAGCCGGAAACGCTGGGACGGGAGTATCTGGATTACTGTCATTCCATAAGGAAGCGCAAGAAAAAGACGGCGCAGCAACCGCTGCGCCGTCCGAATCGAATGATTTTCACTTACGGGCGCCGCCACGGGGCAGCTTCCTTATGGGAGTTGCCCCGCGGACAGGGGATTTTTTATGCTCTGAGATGCTCCGGCGGCCGGTATTGCAGAGCCTCGGCGAGGTGCTGGGCGGCGATGTCCTCCGCGCCGTCCAGATCGGCGATGGTTCGGGCCACACGGAGAATGCGGTCGTAACCCCGGGCGGTGAGGCCCAGCCGGTCGTAGGCCCCCCGGATCAGCCGCTGGCAGGGCTCGTCCAGCCTGCAATGGTCGCGGAGCTCATGAGGGCCCATCTGGGCGTTGCAGGCGGGGCCGCCGGGGCCGAACCGGGCGGTTTGGACGGCCCGGGCGGCGTTGACCCGGGCCCGGATGGCGGCGGAGCTCTCCGCCGGGGGCGCGTTTCCGGACAGCTCGTCATACTCCAGGGAGGGCACGTCCACACAGATGTCGATGCGGTCCAGCATGGGGCCGGACAGCCGGGATAAGTACCGCCGCACCGACTGCTCGGTGCAGGTGCACCGCCCCGACGGGTGGCCGTACCACCCGCACCTGCAGGGGTTCATGGCGCATACCAGCATGAAGCGGCTGGGGTAAGTCACCGAGCCGGACACCCGGGAGATCTGGGTCTGCCCGTCCTCCAGGGGCTGGCGGAGGACCTCCAGCACGTCGGAGTGAAACTCGGGCAGCTCGTCCAGGAACAGGACCCCATTGTGGGCCAGGGAGATTTCCCCGGGCCGGGGATTGGACCCGCCCCCGGTCATCCCTGCGGCGGAGATGGTGTGGTGGGGGGAGCGGAAGGGGCGGCGGCGCACCATGGGGTGCTCCTTGGAGGTGAGGCCCATGACGGAGTAAATTTCCGTGCAGGCCAAGGCCTCCGTGCGGGTCAGGTCGGGCAAAATGGAGGGCAGGCGCTTGGCCATCATGGACTTGCCCGAGCCGGGACTGCCCGACATGAGCACGTGGTGCCCGCCCGCGGCGGCAATCTCCAGCGCCCGCTTGGCGTGCTCCTGCCCTTTCACCTCGCTGAAATCCGGGCCCTGGACAGGAGCGAGCTCCTGCTCCCACGCCGGGGCGGGGGGGATGGGCCGCTCTCCGGTGAGGTGGCCCGCAAGCTCCCGCACGGTGTGGACGGGGATGACCTCCAGGCCGTCGGCCAGGGTGGCCTCGGGGGCGTTGTCGGCGGGGACGAACAGCCGGGTGATGCCCGCCCGCTTTGCCGCCAACGCCATGGGCAGCGCTCCGGATACCGGCCTGAGCCGCCCGTCCAGGGACAGCTCGCCGATGAAAGCGGAGTTTTTCTCCTTCTTCAGCGGGAGCTGACTCCCGGCGGCCAGAATGCCCACCAGAATGGGCAGGTCGTACACTGTGCCCGCCTTGCGCCGGTCGGCGGGAGCCAGGTTCACCGTGATGCGGGAGACTGGAAAGTCAAAGCCGCTGGACTTGATGGCCGAGCGGACCCGCTCCCGGGCCTCCTTCACGGCGGCGTCGGGCAGGCCCACCACGTCGAAGGCGGGCAGTCCGCCGGACAGGGCGCACTCGGCGGCGACGGGATAGCCCGCCACCCCGGCCAGACCCAGGGAAGTCACATTGCACACCACGGGCGGCACCTCATTTCCGCTTTTTTTAGATTATTTTGACTATACCACGATTTTTTCCATTCCGCAAGGGGAAGGGGCGGGAGGGAACGGCGGGCGGAGCCAATTTTCTCTCTAAACTTTGCTGAAAAAATCCGGATTGCCAATTGCAAAATGAGAAAGACTGTGATAAGATTAACAACGCGAAACGGAACGAAACCGTATGAGGGAACGTTCTCATATGAAAAGGAGGAAAAACGCCTATGGCACGCAAGTTCAAAACAATGGACGGCAATACCGCCGCCGCCCACGTGTCCTACGCCTTCACTGAGGTGGCCGGCATCTATCCCATCACGCCGTCCAGCCCCATGGCCGACAATGTGGACCAGTGGGCCGCCGCCGGCCGCAAAAACATTTTCGGCCAGCCCGTCAAGGTCATTGAGATGCAGTCCGAGGCCGGCGCCGCCGGCACCGTACACGGCTCCCTGGCCGCCGGCGCCCTGACCACCACCTACACCGCCTCTCAGGGCCTGCTGCTGATGATCCCCAACATGTATAAGATCGCCGGTGAGCTGCTTCCCGGCGTGTTCCATGTGTCCGCCCGCACGGTGGCCAGCCACGCGCTGAACATCTTCGGCGACCACTCCGATGTGATGGCCTGCCGCCAGACCGGCTTTGCCATGCTGGCCGAGGGCAATGTCCAGGAGGTTATGGACCTGGCCGCCGTGGCCCATCTGGCCGCCATCGAGGGCCGGGTGCCCTTCCTGAACTTCTTCGACGGCTTCCGCACCTCCCACGAGATCCAGAAGGTGGCCATCTGGGATTATGACGACCTGGCCGAGATGGTGGACTGGAAGGCCGTCGAGGACTTCCGGGCCCGGGCCCTCAACCCCGAGCGCCCCGTCATGCGCGGCTCCCACGAGAACGGCGACATCTTCTTCCAGCACCGCGAGGCCTGCAACAAGTACTACGACGCCATCCCCGAGATCGTCGAGAACTACATGGGCAAGGTCAACGCCAAGCTGGGCACCAACTACCAGCTGTTCAACTACTACGGCGCCGAGGATGCCGACCGGGTCATCATCGCCATGGGCTCCATCTGCGACGTGGCCGAGGAGGTCATCGACTATCTGAACGCCCACGGCGAGAAGGTGGGCCTGATCAAGGTGCGGCTGTACCGCCCCTTCCGTGCGGACAAGCTGCTCTCCGCCATCCCCGCCACCTGCAAGAAGATCGCCGTGCTGGACCGGACCAAGGAGCCCGGCGCCCAGGGCGAGCCCCTCTATCTGGACGTGGTCACCGCCCTGGCCAACGCCGGCAGGACCGACGTGTCCGTGATCGGCGGCCGCTACGGCCTGGGCTCCAAGGACACTCCCCCCGCCAGCGTGTTCGCGGTCTATGAGGAGCTGACCAAGGCTGAGCCCAAGCGCCAGTTCACCATCGGCATCGTGGACGACGTGACCAATATGTCCCTGGAGGAGAAGCCCTCCCCCAACACCGCGGCCGAGGGCACCATCGAGGTGAAGTTCTGGGGCCTGGGCGGCGACGGCACCGTGGGCGCCAACAAGAACTCCATCAAGATCATCGGCGACCACACCGACAAGTACGTCCAGGCGTACTTCCAGTACGACTCCAAGAAGACCGGCGGCGTCACCATCAGCCACCTGCGCTTCGGCGACCAGCCCATCCGCGCCCCCTATTATATCAACAAGGCCGACTTCGTGGCCTGCCACGTCCCCTCCTATATCGTCAAGGGCTTCCCCATGGTCCGGGACGTGAAGGACGGCGGCACCTTCCTGATCAACTGCCAGTGGTCCGACGAGGAGCTGGATAAGCACATGCCCGCCGTGGCCAAGCGCTATATTGCCGAGCATAATATCCAGGTCTACACCATCAACGCCATCGACCTGGCCATCGAGATCGGCATGGGCAAGCGCACCAACACCATCCTCCAGTCCGCCTTCTTCAAGCTGGCCAAGGTCATGCCCGAGGAGGAGGCCATCGGCTATATGAAGGACGCCGCCACCCACTCCTACCTGAAGAAGGGCCAGGACATCGTGGACATGAACCACAAGGCCATCGACATGGGCGCCACCGCCTTCAAGAAGTTTGACGTGCCCGCCTCCTGGGCCACCGCCGAGGACAAGGCCGAGGGCGAGAAGCTGGAGGGCCGCGCCGAGCTGGTGGAGATGGTCAAGGACGTGATGGAGCCCGTCAACCGCATGGACGGCGACAGCCTGCCCGTGTCCACCTTCGTGCCCCATGTGGACGGCACCTTCCAGCAGGGCGCCTCCGCCTATGAGAAGCGGGGCGTGGCCGTCAGCGTCCCCGCCTGGAACCCCGACACCTGCGTGCAGTGCAATATGTGCTCCTACGTCTGCCCCCACGCTACCATCCGTCCCTTCGCCCTGAGCGAGGAGGAGGCCAAGAACGCCCCCGACTGCGCCCAGATCGTGGACATCAAGGCCGGCAAGGGCAAGGGCGTGTACAAGTACTCCCTGGCCGTGTCCGCCATGGACTGCATGGGCTGCTCCGTCTGCGTGGGCGTGTGCCCCACCAAGAGCCTGTCCATGGCGCCCCTGGAGAAGGAGGCCGTGCGCCAGCCCGCCTTCGACTATATGGTGGCCAAGGTGGCCCCCAAGGCCGACATGGAGAGCAATGCCTCCGTCAAGGACAGCCAGTTCAAGCAGCCCCTGCTGGAGTTCTCCGGCTCCTGCGCCGGCTGTGCCGAGACCGCTTACGCCCGCCTGGTCACCCAGGTGTGCGGCGAGCGCATGTACGTCTCCAACGCCACCGGCTGCTCCTCCATCTGGGGCGGTCCCGCCGCCACCTCCCCCTACACCGTCAATAAGGACGGCAAGGGCGTGGCCTGGGCCAACTCCCTGTTCGAGGACAACGCCGAGCACGGCCTGGGCATCCACCTGGGCCAGAAGGCCATCCGCAACGCCCTGATCGAGAAGATCGAGGCCATGGCCAAGAACTGCGCCGACCAGGGCCAGCCCAACGCGGTGCTCCAGGCTTACCTGGACACCAAGGACGACGGCGCCGCCAACGCCGAGGCCACCAAGGCCCTGGTGGAGCTGCTGGAGAAGTGGGCCAACGACGGCTGCGAGGACTCCAAGGCCATCCTGGCCCAGAAGGACTACCTGAACAAGAAGTCCGTGTGGATCTTCGGCGGCGACGGCTGGGCCTACGACATCGGGTACGGCGGCCTGGACCATGTGCTGGCCTCCGGCGAGGACGTGAACATCTTCGTGTTCGACACCGAGGTGTATTCCAACACCGGCGGGCAGGCGTCCAAGTCCTCCAACATCGGCCAGGTGGCGCAGTTCGCCGCCGCCGGTAAGGCCATCAGCAAGAAGTCCCTGGCGGAGATCGTCATGCAGTACGGTTACGTCTACGTGGCCCAGGTGGCCATGGGCGCCAACCCGAACCAGACCCTCCAGGCCATCCGTGAGGCCGAGGCCTATCACGGCCCGTCCCTGGTGATCGGCTACAGCCCCTGCGAGATGCACTCCATCAAGGGCGGCATGGCCAACTGCCAGAGCGAGATGAAGAAGGCCGTGGCCTGCGGCTACTGGAACCTGTTCCGCTACAACCCCGCCAACAAGGCCGAGGGCAAGAACCCGTTCACCCTGGACTCCAAGGCCCCCGCGGGCGGCTATCAGGAGTTCCTGCTCAACGAGGCCCGCTACTCCTCCCTGACCCGCTCCTTCCCGGAGCGCGCCACCGAGCTGTTCAAGCAGAACGAGGAGGCCGCCATGGCCCGTTGGGAGCACCTGCAGAAGCTCATCGAGCTGTACAAGTAATTCCATCCAAAGCATACGAACAGCCCCTCTCGAAAGAGAGGGGCTGTTTTTGTAAAAAGACGCGCTCCCGCCGGTTTGGCGGGAGCGCTGGTCACTTTTTGTTGCGCACGAACACCTGGGTGCCCTGGTATTTGGCGTTGTGGCGCTCGTCGATCTCGAAGCCCTCCAAGGCGGCGATGAATTTGGACAGCTTGGCGAAGCCGTAGTTCCGGGCGTCGAAGTCTGGCTGCTTTTTGATGAGCAGCGTGCCCAAATCGCCCAGGTAGGCATAGCCGTCCTCGTCCGCCAAATCCTCCACCGACTGGGCGATGAGCTCCCGGACGGACAGGGTAGCGGCCTCCGGGGTGGGAGCGGGCTTTTTCTTTGCGCTTTTCCCGGCGGGAGCCGGGGTCTCCGGCTGCTGCTCCGCCGCTTTTAGAGACTCGATGTAGACAAATTTGTCGCAGGCCACAATGAAGGGCTTGGGGGTCTTTTTCTCCCCCATGCCGTATACCTTCATGCCCGCCTCACGCAGACGGGTGGCCAGACGAGTGAAGTCGCTGTCGCTGGACACGATCACAAAGCCGCCGCAGTTGCCGGAGTAGAGAATGTCCATGGCGTCGATGATCATGGCCGAGTCGGTGGCGTTCTTGCCGGTGGTGTAGCTGTACTGCTGAAAGGGGGTGATGGCGTGCTCCAGCAGGAGGGGCTTCCAGCTGCCCATGTTAGGGGCGGTCCAGTCGCCGTAGATGCGCTTGATGGTGGCTGCCCCGTACACCGCCACCTCCGCCATGATCTCCTTTAAGGCGGTGCGGGGGGCGTTGTCCGCGTCGATGAGGACGGCTAAGCGCAATTCGTTTTCCATGGTGGGTTCTCCTTTCGCGGGACGTTCTTTTTCTTGAATGAAAAAGAACTTTTAGTCCGCTTCCAACGTGGTTGGAGTCGAAAGGCTCAGTGCACGACAACCAAATTGGAGTATTTCTTTCAGAATCGTTATCAATTATAGTATATCATATGTGGGGCGAAAAGACCATACCAAAAAAATTTCTCTTTGGTGCAGCAATATGACGCCCCAGGGCGTGTTATAGACAGAAGGGGCCCCGCAAAGCCACCCTTCAGGCTTTGCGGCGAGAGAGGAGGGTATGAGGTGGACCACTCCAACCGGTTGGAAGAGCTGGTAGAGCAATATGAAAACACCCTGTTCCGGGCGGCACTGGCGATTTTAGGCGACGTTCAGGAGGCGGAGGACGCGGTGCAGGACACCTTTCTGCGCTATCTGGAAAAGCGCCCCGAGCTCCGGGACAGGGACCATGAGAAGGCGTGGCTGCTGAAGGTGACGGCCAACCGCTGCAAGAGCCTCCTGCGTACCCGAAAGCGCCACCCGGCGGTGGAGCTGCTGGACATCTACCCCGTCCCGGAGGATGAGGGGAGCCGGGAGCTGATGGAGGCCATCCTGGCCCTGCCCGCCAACCAGCGCTCGGCGGTGCACCTGCACTACTACGAGGGCTATACCTCCGAGGAGATCGGGGCCATCCTGGGCCAGCGGCCGGGGACGGTGCGCTCCCATCTCAGCCGGGCCCGGGAGGCCCTGAGGCAGTATCTATTGGAAGACGAAGGAGAATGATGATATGAAACGCTATCGAAAATTCATGAGCGGCGTGAAGCCTTCCGACACCCTGAACCGGCGGCTGAAGGAGCTGAAAGAGCCGAAAAAGGGGCCCGCACCCTGGGCAAAGTACGGCGCCATAGCGGCGGCGTTCATTCTGGTATTCGGCGGCGCGGCCCTGGGGATGCACTGGGACGCCCGGTGGAGCGGCCGTCTGGATGAGCTGTTCCGTCAGGCGTCCTATGTGCCGGAGAACGTGGACGCACCTCAGCCCGACATCGCCATAGTGGAGCCCGGCGATGAGACCGGATCGGTGGAAAAGACCGTGGGGAGCTATGAGTACCATGATCCCAGGTTCGAGGGCCTGGGTGTGGTCTCGTTCATCATGCTGCCCGATATCGATTACGGCAATACGGGGCTGTCCGAGGCGCAGACCGCCCTGGACTGGGACATCCCCCAGGGAGCGTTCCGGCGGGACATGAGCCGGGAGCACATCGCCTATCTGCTGGGCGGGGAGGACGCGCTGTCCACCCACCTGGACTGGGACGGCTACGAGCTGTCCGGCTGGGCGGCGTGGTATGAGAACGGCGACTTCTGGGGCGCCTATGTCATGGGCCATCAGGGGCCGCTGGACCACTTCGAGTTTGCGGTGACGGCGGACCAGCTGCCCCCCACCTGCATCGCCTACCCCCACAGCGTGGAACAGGATATCTGCGGTATCACGGTTACCGCCGACGGCCACGACTCCGTGGCCACCCCCAGCGGCGGCGTGGACGCCAGCACCCGCCGGGTGAGCTTCATGAGGGACGGTTATGGCTTCCGCTTCGATCTGACGAGCACCAGCCGGGCGCTGGCCGAGGAGCGGGTGAGCCGCCTGGTGCGGCTGGTGGCCGACGACGGCACCCGCTATCTGGAGTGGATCACAGATACCATGGAGCCTGTCATGACAGCCAATGCGGACGGGACGGTCACCTGCACAGTCTGCGGCGAGACCTTCCCGGACCGCACCCACGGGGACGGGAGCTTATCCAAGCACGAGAGCGAGACGACCATCTGCCCCACCTGCGGCGAGACATTCCCGGTGGGGGATGAGAAGGCCCATGTCCACTCCTTCCAGGGACCGGCTTCCACCGGGGATTACAATCCCGACGATGGTGCGCCCGCTGTTTCCGCGCTGCCCCGTGATCCCAACGAGGAATCCCCCAGAGACCGGGGGGAGAACTGGTGCGGCACTCCGGATGCGGACCCGGACGACGCCATGTGCTCCGGTTATCCCGCGCCTCATATTTGCGAGATCTGCGGCGAGGCGTACCCGGAGGGCGCCGCGCACAGCCACGAGGTCTGCGGCCTGCCCCTGGCCCCGGACACCCACGTCTGCGAGGTGTGCGGCCAGACCCTCCGCGTGGGGATGGAGCACAGCCATCAGCAGGAACACCACTCAGAGCATCACTGATAAGAGCCCCGCCCCGGTAAAGCCGGAGCGGGGCTTTTTTTCGGCCCTTGCGCCGGAGGCGGAGACCTGCTATAATATCCCTGTTTATCGGACTTTGTTTTTGCTAGCATAGTTGGCGAAGGGAGGGATCGCCGTGCCGAAGAGTTCTCATCACAAGCGCAAACTGCCCATTTTGGCCAAAATGCTGCTGGAGCGCAGCGATGAGGAGCACCCCATCTCCCGGCAGGAGATGCAGGAGGAGCTGGCCCGGTGGGGACTGAGCGCGGAGCGCAAGAGCATTTACGACGACATGGAGCAGCTGCGGGAGCTGGGTCTGGACATACAGAGCCGCCGGGGCCGGAGCGGCGGCTGGTATATCGGGGAGCGGGATTTTCAGCTGGCGGAGCTGAGGCTGTTGGTGGACGCGGTGCAGTCCAGCCGGTTTTTGACCAAGCGGAAGAGCGACGCGCTGATCCACAAGCTGGAGGGGCTGACCAGCGTCCATCAGGCCCGGCAGCTCCAGCGCCAGGTGTATGTGGACCGACGGGTCAAAACCATGAACGAGAGCATTTTTTACAATGTGGACCGTTTACAGGGGGCCATTGCCGCCAATAAAATGGTGACGTTCCGCTATTTTGAGTACAACGCCCGCCGGGAGCGGGTGTTCCGCCGGGATGGGACCCGGTATAGACTCACCCCCTACGGTCTGATTTGGGACAGTGAGAACTACTATCTGGCCGGGTGGGACGAGCTGCGCAAGGAGGTGCGCCACTACCGGGTGGACAAAATGGCGGACATCACCATCACCGGGATGAGGGGCCATCCCCAGGGGGATTGGACGGCGGAGGGCTACGCCCGGAAGCATTTCGGCATGTTCTCAGGGACGCCCTGCCGGTTAAAGCTGCGGTGCGAAAACCGGCTGGCCGGGGTGGTCATCGACCGCTTCGGGCTGGAGGTGCCGCTGATTCCCGACGGGGAGGCCCATTTTACCGCCGCCCTGGATTTGGTGGCCAGTCCGCCGCTGTGGGGCTGGCTGTTCGGCCTGGGGCCCGGAGTGGAGGTGCTGGGCCCCGGCTGGGCGGTGGAGGAATTCTCTGTCCGGCTGGAGCAGGCGGCGGCGATGTACCGGAACAGGCCGCCTCAGGAGGAATAAGCAGCCTGTGAAATGGGAACACTTTCCAAAACGGACCTGCGGGTCCGGACGGAGGGATTTTTCATGGAGCGTACACAGCTGGGACAGGAATTTTACGAGCTGGGTCTGCGGCTGGGCGGGCTGGGCACGGTGCTGATCGGCAGCGGCGGCGGATCGCTTGCCCAGGCGCTGGCCCGGGCTGCGGGCTGCGGAGCGGCGCTGGCCGGTGGAGAGGTCAAATTTCACGACGGCGGCTGCACCGCCTGCGGGGCGTGGCTGGCGGGATACTACGGATTTCCCGTGTCCCTGTTCGTTCGCCAGGAGGGGGCCGAGGTGGAATGGTATCTGCTGGATGGACAGGGGAAACGCTTTACTCCCGTTGAGAGAAAGGGGCCTGTGCCTGCCAGCACGGGGGAATGGGATCTCCTTGCCGGGGCGGACGGCGCTTGGGCGGCCTACCGGGCGGGGGAGTACCAGGGGTCCCTGGGCCCGGCCTGCGCCCAGGGACCCGCCGCCCTCACCCTGGCGCTGGAGCGGCTGGGGTATGAGGTGGCGGACCGGCCCGTCCCCGGTGCGCCGCTGTTTCAGGCCGACCGGGAGGGCTTTTCCCTCCGGGTGGAGGATGGAGGCAACGTGTTCCGTCCCTGCGGGGCCGACGCGCTGGAGGGATTGCGGGACTATGTCCAACAGCCTCAGGCGGTCCCGGCGTTCCGGCCGGGGGAGGAGAAGAAAACACAAAGTTGAATTTACAGGGATGTCTCCGGTTTGTTGTCCGAGGGCCTGGTTGACATCCCCCTGGAAATCTGCTATACTAATTGTAGCTTCATTAAAAGGAGTGAAAAGATGCGCAAGTAAGTCGAACTTCAAGCTGTGAACAATGAGTTGAGGCCCATATATTTTTATGGGTCTGGGTTCTCACGGCGCGAAGGGCGGCTTGCTGACCGGGGGCATTTTATGTCCCTGCCTTTTCGTCATGTCAACCGCCTTTCCGCTGAGGAAGGCGGTTTTTTGTATGCGGAAAGGAGCGGATGCGTATGTTGCAGGTGAAAAACCTCACCATTACCCATAAAAAGGACCTGACCACGCTGGTGGAGGACCTGACGTTTACCCTGGGGCCCGGCGACCGGGCGGCGCTGATCGGAGAGGAGGGCAACGGCAAATCCACCGTGCTCCGGCTGCTGTACGACCCCGCCCTGGTGGAGCCCTACGCCGAGTGGACGGGAGAGGTTGCGGACAAGGGTCTGCGGAAGGGGTGGCTGGCCCAGGAGCTCTCGCCGGAGGAGCTGGCTCTGCCGGCGTGGGAGTTCTGCCGGCGGTCCCCCGCCTTTGAGGAGGCGGACCCCAGGGCCCTGGACCGCGCCGCCCGCCAGGTGGGGCTGGGGGCGGACCTGTTCTGGGACGCCCGCCCCATGTCCACCCTGTCCGGCGGGGAGCGGGTGAAGCTGTGCCTTGCCCTGCTGATGCTGGACGGGCCGGACGTGCTGCTGCTGGACGAGCCCTCCAACGACCTGGACCTTCCCACGCTGGAATGGCTGAAAAAGTTCCTGCTGAGCTGTCAGGTACCGGTCCTGTACATCTCCCACGATGAGAGGCTTTTGGAGGATACCGCCAATGTGGTCATCCACCTGGAGCGGCTGCGCAGGCGGACGGTTTCCCGATGCACGGTGTCCCGGATTGGGTACGGGGCGTATGTGCGGGAGCGCACGGCGGGCTTTGAGCGCCAGGAGCAGACGGCCCGGAAGGAGAGGGAGGAGTACGGCGCGAAAATGGAAAAATACCGCCAAATCCGCGGCAAGGTGGACCACCAGCAGACCACGATTTCCCGGCAGGACCCCCACGGCGGGCGAATGCTGAAAAAGAAAATGCACGCGGTGCAGTCCATGGGCCGCCGGTTCCTGCGGGAAAAGGAGAATATGACCGCCATGCCTGAGTGGGAGGAGGCCATCTTCGCGGCCTTTGACCCCACACGTTCCGCCCTGCCCATGGGGAAAACGGTGCTGCGGCTGGACCTGCCCGCCCTCACGGCCGGAGAACGGGTGCTGGCCTATGACGTGCGGCTGTGGGTCACGGGGCCGGAGCGGATCGGCATTGTGGGGGCAAACGGCGCGGGAAAATCCACGCTGCTGAAGCTGGCGGCGGAGGAGCTGCTGCCCCGTACAGACCTTCGGGCGGCCTACATGCCCCAGAATTACAATGAGCTGCTGCTGGGGGACCGTACGCCGGTGGACCTGCTGGCGCCCTCGGGGCGGAAGGACGACGTGACCAGGGCGCGCACCCTGCTGGGCAGCATGAAGTACAAGGCGGAGGAGATGGAGCATCCGGCCGCAGGGCTGTCCGGGGGACAGCGGGCAAAGCTGCTGTTTCTGTCCATGGTACTGGACGGGGCCAACGTGCTGGTGCTGGACGAGCCCACCCGGAATTTCTCATCCCTGTCCGCGCCGGTGATTCGGGCGGTGCTGGCGGGATTCCCCGGGGCAATCATCAGTGTGTCTCATGACAGAGCGTATTTGGACCAGGTGTGCACGCGGGTGCTGGAGCTGAGCGAAAACGGATTGCAGCAGCTGTGACGCACGCAAAAAGCGCCGCCCGGAAATTTCCTGGCGGCGCTGATGTATTGTTGTTTACGCGCTGAAAATATCCAGAGCCTTGTATTCCCCGATGCGCTGGGCCACGGCGGCCCAGGTGGGCCCGGAGCGGACAAAGTCGAGATCACCCCAAATGCGCTCCAGCTCGGCCTGGACCTGGGGGATTTCCTTGAGCCCGCCTCCCCTGGTCCGGGTCCAGTAGTCGGGCATCAGGGCGCAGGGAATCAGCCCGCCGTCGTCCTTTACCGGCTCGCCGGAAAGGTTGCGCAGCTGACCGTCCAGCAGGCCTTCGATGCCCAGCAGGGTGGTCATGGCGTTCCAATCAAAGACCTGGAGGGGGGCGCCTGCGGAGCAGGGGACCTCGCCCCCGGCGAAAAACGCCTCGCTGTCGCTGAGGGCGTACAGCTTGCCGCAGGTGGTTTTGATGAAATTGAAGTCCTCCTGCGTGATAGCCTCCTGGAAGGACTGTACCACTATGTCCAGGCAGCGCTCCAGCGTCCCCAGCGCTTCACAGCCGGGGAGGGCGCTCAGCGCCGCGCCCACCGGGACCAGCCTTGCCAGGGTGAGCAAGGACCATACCCGCACCTGGGCGTCGCCCAGCCCGTCCACCGTCTCCTCGAGCTGTCCGATGATCTGATTGGACAGCAAGGGGGCCTCCTCCAGCTCGCCGATGCGGTCGGAGCAGTCGTCGGTAAGGGCTTCGCCCACCGCTTCGTAGATATCGTCCCGGGCGCTGTAAATGGTGTCGGCCCGGCTGAGCCACAGCATGGCCTTTTCCAGCTCCCCGGCTCCCATGGCCGCTTTGCCCATGTGGTAATAGGCACGGGTCAGGCCCGGGTAGTCCTTTCTTTGCAGGCAGTCCGCCGCCTGCTCCTCCGGGGGAAGGGCAGAGGCCTTTTTCTTGAACAGGTTGAACATGAGAGGTCATCTCCATTTTGTATAATCCGCCTTCCGGCAGGGCTATTATAGCGCGGACGGCGTTTTGCGTCAATGGGGAGGCAGAAGCCGGCGGGGCCGAGGGGGATGTAAACCGCCGGTTGACAAAAAATAACTGCGGATTGGTGGCCTGGATGGGAAGAATTGTGGTATCATATGGTCGAAAGGGAGGTGGAGCTCATGACCGTGGGACAACGAATCGCCCAGAAGCGCAAAGAGCTGGGGCTGTCCCAGGAGGCGCTGGGGGAGCGCCTGGGGGTGTCCCGGCAGGCCATCTATAAATGGGAGTCGGACGCCGCCCTGCCTGAGATCGAGAAGCTGGTGAACCTGAGCCGGGAGTTTTCGGTATCCATCGACTGGCTGCTGGGCCAGGAGGACGAGACAAGGGAGTCCCGAGACCTCACCCCGGAACAGCTGCGCATGGTGGAGGAAATTGTGGAGCGCTACCTGGCGGCCCAGCCAAAGCCCGCGCCCACGCTGCCCGGTCCGGAGGCCGACAGCGAAACGGGCGCGCAGGGCGTGCGCTGGCTGAAGCGCTGGGGGCTGAGCTGGGCGGGCCTGGCGGCGCTGGTGGTCATCGTCATGGTGATTTTCAACCTGTTTGGGCGGCTGGACCAGATGAAGCAGGACTATTATAACCTGCAAACCTCCATCCAGCAGGTCAACCAGAGCGTGAACAGCCAGATCAACAGCATCACCAGCCAGGTGGAGAACATCCTGGAGAGCCAGAACCGCCTGACGGCGGAGCAGAGCGCTGAGGCGGCCTCCTTTGACTACCCGGCCAACACGGTGACCATCTCCGTCCGGGCGGTGCCCCGGACCTATGTGGAGGGCATGACGGCGGAATTCGTCCTGGCCAGCGGGGGAGAGACCGTCACCGTTCCGGCCCGGGAGGAGGAAAACCAGGCCTTTACGGCGGAAATCACCGGGCCGCTCACCGACGACATCACCGTGTCCGTGGTCTTTCTCACCGGGGACCAGCGGGAGACCCAGGTGGTGGAGCGGTTTGACTGGCTGTACTCAAGCAGCGTCCCTGCGGTGAGCATCAGCAGCGGGGAGACGCTGCGGCACGGCAGAGACGGCTGGACCGTGGAGCAGGATGTGGATGTTCTCGCGTATAACAGCGGGGATGGAAACCCTATGGAGCTGGATATCCGGCTGGGCCTGTTCCGGGAGCGGGAGCTTGTGGCCTGGTACGACCCGGTGAAGCGGCCGAACATGACGGGGGAGCTGTACGAATTCACGCTGAAGGAGGAGGTGCGGCTGGAGCCCGGCGTCCGCTACTGCCTGGCCGCGCTGGTGGAGGATGAATACGGCCGTACGTGGATGTTCCCGGACCGGGCGTGGGTAATCCAGGAGGGGGATAATACGTCGGCCTGGTCTGTGGACAGCTTCGACTGGAGCCGTGACCCGGCGGATTGGGACTATTGAGACGGACAGGGGCCGGGGGGAGCTTCCCGGTCCCTTATTTTTGTGAAACCTGTCCCGTCCCGGTCTCTTGACTTGTCCTGCCGGCGGGCGTAAAATAACCGTTGATTGGAAAAAACGGGCAGGACCGGACAAAGGCGTTCGGGGCAAAGGGGCTGCGCCTGCCGTGCGGGAGGAATCGTTATGGCAGCGGGAACGAAATTCATTTTTGTCACCGGGGGCGTGGTGTCGGGACTGGGCAAGGGTATTGCGGCGGCATCCCTGGGACGGCTTTTGAAGCAGCGGGGCCTGCGGGTGCGGGTACAGAAGCTGGACCCGTATCTCAACGTGGACCCGGGCACAATGAGTCCCTATCAGCACGGGGAGGTGTTCGTCACCGACGACGGGGCGGAAACCGACCTGGACCTGGGGCACTATGAGCGGTTCATCGACGAAAATTTGACCTACAACTCCTCCGTGTCCTCCGGCAAGGTGTATTGGAACGTCCTCAACCGGGAGCGGGCGGGGGATTACCTAGGAAGCACGGTGCAGATCATCCCTCACATCACCGACGAGATCAAGCGCCACATCTACGCCCTGGAGGGGCCGGAGGCGGATGTGGCCATCGTGGAGATCGGCGGCACCGTGGGTGACATTGAGTCCCAGCCCTTTTTGGAGTCCATCCGGCAGGTGGCCGCCGAGCGGGGGAGGAACAACGTGATGTTCATCCACGTTTCCCTCATCGTATCCATCCCCGGCTCGGGGGAGCTGAAGTCCAAGCCCACCCAGCACTCTGCCAAAGAGCTGTTATCCCTGGGAATTCAACCGGACGTTATCATGTGCCGGAGCGATTACCCCATCCCCAAGGAGATTTTGGACAAGATTTCCCTGTTCTGCAACATTCCGGAGGACCATGCCATCCCCAACCTCACCGCCGATATTTTGTATGAGGTGCCGCTGATGCTGGAGCGGGAGGGACTGGCCGACGTAGTGGTCCGGCGGCTGGGGCTGATTTGCCATATGCCCGACCTGACCGAGTGGGCCACCATGGTCCACCGGGCCAAGCACCCGGAGGGGACGGTAACGGTTGCGCTGGTGGGAAAATATGTGGGGCTCCATGACGCGTATTTGTCGGTGGTGGAGGCGCTGACCCACGGCGGGATTGAAAATGGCGTGTCGCTGAACATCCGCTGGGTGAATTCGGAGGAGGTCACGCCGGAGACAGCGGAAGCCCTGCTGGGCGGCGCGCAGGGTATTTTGGTTCCCGGCGGCTTTGGGGACCGGGGCATTGAGGGCAAAATTGAGTCCATCCGGTATGCGCGGGAACACAAGGTGCCCTTTTTGGGCATCTGTCTGGGGATGCAGATGGCGGTGGTGGAGTACGCCCGGAATGTGTGCGGGCTGGCGGGGGCCCACTCCTCCGAGCTGGAGCCGAGCACGCCCTATCCGGTGATTGACCTCATGCCCGGCCAGGTGGGGGTGACGGCCAAGGGCGGCACCATGCGGCTGGGAAGCTATCCCTGCCGTCTGGCGGAGGGCTCGCTGGCGGCGTCCATTTACGGGACACGGGAAATTGACGAGCGCCACCGCCACCGCTACGAGTTCAACAATGAGTACCGGGAAGCGCTGACGCAGGCGGGGCTGGTGTTGTCGGGGTTATCCCCCGACGGGCGGCTGGTGGAAATGGTGGAGCTGCCGGGGCACCCCTGGTTTGTGGCGGGGCAGTTTCATCCGGAGCTGAAATCCCGGCCCAACCGGGCGCACCCGCTGTTCCGGGAGTTTGTGGGTGCGTCGAAAAAAGTCGAAAATAAATGAGAAGCGACAGCCGCCGGCATCTGGCGGCTGTCGCCTTTATTTACGGTAGCTGATGGGATAGGCCCAGCCCAGCACTTGTGCAATAGGCAGGTCGAACCAGCTTCCGTCGCCTCTCGGGTAGGAATAAACGCCGTTTTCGTAGGAGAAAAAGTCAAAGCTGATGTCGTTGAACACCGGTTCGTAATACTTTACAAAAATATAGGAGGCTTCCTGTGGGGGTGTTGCGGGCGGCCGCCATGGGATGATGCTTACCTCGTCCATGTTTTGAATCCTCAAAATTTCCATCAGCTCGGCTTCGCGGCGATGGTCGTAGAGCAGTTGATTTGTAGATTTCCAAATCATCATTTTTTTGTCCTCCACTCAAAATGACATTTAGTAAGTGTCAACTATAGAAGCATGATAACATAAACTGACCTCGATGACAAGAACTGAATGTCAAGAGGAGGAGAGTTTATGTTCAAAAACAAGAATGCGGATGGGACATTGAACTTGTGTGGAAAGAATGTGGCCCGGTTACGATTGGCTTTGGGGCCAAAAGTATCCCAGAAAAATTTGGCGGACCGTCTTCAAAGATTGGGACTGGATTTGGACAAAAACGCGATTCAGAAAATCGAGAGCGGACAGAGATTCGTAACGGATATTGAACTGCGCACGCTGGCCGAAGTTTTGAATGTTTCTGTGGATGAACTGCTGCGGTAAGGCAGAAAAAGCCCCGGACGGCGTACCGTCCGGGGCTTTTCATATGTCTTTTACTCCACGGGCACAATCCAGTCGTGGGTATCCTCCACAGTGCCCCACTGGATGCCGGTGAGGGTGTCGTACAGCTTTTGCGTCAATTCACCGATTTTTCCGCCGCTGACGGTCTCCTTGCGGTCCTCCCAGGCCAGCAGGCCGATGGGGGACACCACCGCCGCGGTGCCGGTGCCCCAGGCCTCCTCCAGGGCGCCCGCCTTGGCGGCGTCAAACAGTTCCTGGGCGGAGATGAGCCGCTCCTCCACCGGGATGCCCCAGCTGCGAATCAGCTCCAGGCAGCTCTTGCGGGTGATGCCGGGGAGTACGGACCCGGTGAGCTCCGGGGTGATGACGGCGCCGTTGATTTTGAACATCACGTTCATGGAACCGACTTCCTCAATATACTTGCGGTGCACGCCGTCCAGCCAAAGGACCTGGGAGAAGCCCTGTTCCTCGGCCCGCTCCCCGGCGCGGATGGAGGCGGCGTAGTTGCCGCCGCACTTGGTGAAGCCGGTTCCGCCCTTGACGGAGCGGACGTCCTCGTTCTCCACGTAGATCTTCACAGGGTTGATGCCCTCGGGATAGTAGGCGCCCACAGGGCAGCAGATAACGGCAAAAAGATAGCTGTGGGAGGCGTGCACCCCCAGGCTGTTATCAGTGGCGATGATGAAGGGGCGGATATACAGGGAAGTTCCCACCTTATTGGGGACCCAGGACTGGTCCACGCCCACCACGGCCTGGACGGCCTGGACGAAATCCTCCTCGGGAATCTCGGGGATGCACATGCGGCGGCAGGAGGAATTCATGCGTTTCGCGTTCTCATAGGGGCGGAAGAGCTGCACCTTGCCGCCGGGAGTGCGGTAGGCCTTCATGCCCTCAAAAATCTCCTGGGCGTAGTGAAACACCATGCAGGACAGCTCAAAGGGCAGGGGACCATAAGGGACGACCCGGGGATCGTGCCAGCCCTGTCCGGCGTCATAGTTCATCAGGAACATGTGGTCGGTGAAGGTTTTGCCGAACACCAGGGTGTCGGGGTCTGGCTGGGGCTTGCAGGTTTCGGCGCGGGTGATTTTGATATCCAGCATAAGGATCGCTCCTTTGACGATGTAAAGTATTGATATTATAGCAGCACTTCATGGGATGCGCAATGGTGATTTTGCCAAAATTCCCCCTTAGGCGTGTCCTTGCCTGCTTTCTGCACAAGCAGAAAGCAGGTCGCCGAAGGCCCCGTTTGGTGGGGCCAAAATAAAAAGTCCCCGCCGGAATCCGGCAGGGACTTTTACCATTGGAGCGAGTGACGAGGCTCGAACTCGCTACCTCCACCTTGGCAAGGTGGCGCTCTACCAGATGAGCTACACTCGCAACGGACAAGAGGGATTGTAGCAGGAAAAGAGCCGCTTGTCAAGGGGGAGACGAAAATTTTTTGCGTACCCTTCGGATTTTCTGGTTGACAATGTAAACCTACTGTGCTATGATAGGGCTACAAAGTAAACCAACGGGAGGAATGAACTATGACCTGGAAGAAGGACGCGGGCGAACTCAAGCTCACCGCCAGCGAGTGGAGCGCGCTCTCCTGTCTGTGGGAGGACAGCCCCCGCACCGTAATGCAGCTGGTGGCGGATTTGGGAGAGCGGGTGGGCTGGGCCAAAAGCACCACCATCACCACGCTGCGCCGGATGGAGGAAAAGGGGCTTGTGCGGGTGGAGCAGACGGGCCGGGGCAAGTCCTACACTCCGGCGGTGGAGCGGGAACAGGCCGCCACCGCTGAGACACACAGCTTTTTGGACCGGGTGTACCAGGGCAGCGTGGGGCTGATGATGAGCGCCATGGCCAAACGGCAGGAGCTCTCCGCAGACGAGGTGGCCGAGCTGCGCGCCATTTTGGAGCAGATTGGGGAGGGAAAATAAATGGCTGTAATGCTGTTGGAATGGATTGCTACCTCCGTGTTTCTGATTTTGGTGGTGCTGGCCCTCCGCGCCGCGTTGGGGAAGCGGATGAGCGCCGGCGCGCGTTACGCCTTGTGGGCGGTGGTGCTGGTGCGGCTGCTGGTGCCGGTGCAGCTGTTTACCTCTCCCATCGCCGGGACGTGGGTGGTAACGGAAAAACGGACGGAATATGATGTGGCGGACTGGCCGTCTGTATCCGCCGCTGTGCCGGACGTCCCTGCGGGCAACGCGCTGGGCCTGCCGGTGAACAACGCGGCGGGAGGAAGCGCTCCCACGCTCCCTGAGCCGCCGGTGCCGCCTGACGCGCCGGAGCCGCCCGACCTGGGCAATCCGCCGGGATGGCTGGCGAATTTGGGCTGGATATGGCTGGCCGGGTCGGCGGCGGTGGCGCTGGTATTCCTGGCATCAAATCTGCGGTTTTACCGGAGGCTGCGGGGGGAGCGCATTCCGATGGAGCACTCAGAATGCCCCGTGCGGGCGTATGTGGTGGCGGGGCTTCCCTCCCCGTGCCTGTTCGGAATCCTCAAACCCGCGGTCTATGTCACCCCCGAGGCGTCGGCGGACCCGGATATGCTCCGCCATGTGCTGGCCCACGAATACACCCACCTGCGCCACGGCGACCACCTTTGGAGCCTCCTGCGATGCGCGGCGCTGGCGGTCCACTGGTGGAATCCGCTGGTGTGGGCGTCGGCGGCGCTCAGCCGGCGGGACGGGGAGCTGGCCTGTGACGAGGGCGCGCTGAAGCGGTTGGGCGACAGCGAGCGGCTGGGATATGGCAATACCCTGCTGACCCTGGTCACGGCCAAGCCCCGGCCTGGGGACCTGTTCCGGTGCGCCACCACCATGGCCGGGGACAAGAAAAGCCTCAAAGAGCGCATCAACCGCATTGCCGTGTCGCCCAAGCGGGTGGTGTGGGCGGTTGTGGCGGCGGTGTTGGTGACGGCCTTGGCCAGCGTGTGCGCCTTTGGACAGGCGGCGGAGCCGGAGGATGAGGCGGGGTCCTTGTCAAGTCCCGGTCCCGCGCCCTCCGCCGGCCAATCTGCGGCTCCTGCCTACGACGGCACGGTCCCCGAGCAGGTCCGGGCGGACGCGGAGGAATTTGTGCGCGGCAATTTCGAGGCCCTGCGGGACCGCGGCGTTTCCTTCGGCCTGGACGGTGCGGTGGTGGTGGACGACCTGCCGGAGCTGGACGAATGGCGCATTGACAGCCTGACGGGACCCTATTGGAGCGGCGAACAATACTGGGAGCTGCTGCACATCCAAAGGCGGGTGGAGGTGTGGAATGTGGTCTACTCCTTCCACACCACCCCGGAGACCCGGGACAAGGCGTGGAACCTGGCCAACGGGGCCACCGAGCTGACCGAGGACGGCTGGCTCACCCCCATCAACTACGGCGCGGAATACCTGGTGTATGAGCTGGGGGAGGACGGAAGCCGGACCCTGCTCACCACCACCTTCGGTGAGGTGGGCGAGTTTGTGGGGAGCGTAAATTTCCGCAGAAATCTGCGTATTGAGCTGTCCGGAGGCGGCGTGCCAGAGGACATGGCGGACGCCTATTTTGTGGAGGAGCACGCCGGGTTCCCCCTGTCCGACCTGGGCCATGGGGTGGATCTGAACCGCAACGGCGTGCCGGAGCTGGTGCAGGTGGTGGAAATTGAGGACTATGGAAGCAGACAGGTGGAGGTCTGGGAGGAAAACCAGCTTTTGTGGGCGGACGAGGCCAACACCGCCCATGTGGGCTGGAACGCCGTGTTCCTGTGCACCCTGGACGGGGAGGACTATCTCCTGCGTTACCATCCCACCATGTATCAGGGACACGCCACCTATGAATATGAGCTGTTCACCCTGGAGAACGGGCGGGAAACGGTGGTCAAGACCGGCTATGTGGAGTTCGATATCAATTTCCACCCGCTGTTCCAGTATTACGACTTCGACCCGGAGGCCATTGCCGCCTTTATGGACGAGGTCAACGGCCTGCTGGCAGACAGCGTACAGCTTGTCAATACCGACGGCGACCTGGTGAGGGCGTTCGAGCGCGAGGGGCGGCTGTACGACAGCCTGAGCTGGCTGGACGGCTGGGAGCCTGCCTTTGCCCGGGACGGGGACAAGTCCCTGCTGGAAAACCTGCGGGACTTCAAGGCGGCCATGGAGGCGGAGTGGTATGCGGAGGAGCCGGTGCTGTCCCTGGTGAGTGACATCAAGGGAAACGAGGCCCGCGTCTGGCTCAGGTATCAGGACAGAAGCACCCAGTTTGACGCGCTCTGGGAGTGGGGGTTTCAGCCTGAGGAGGCGGTGAACGCCCAGGTGCTGGACTTGAACGGGGACGGGAAAAATGAGGTCGTGTTCTCCCTGGTAGAAGGCCATGGCACCGGCTGCCTGGTGGAAAACCTCTATGTGTTCGACGCCGAGACGTTGGAGCAGTATGATACCTCCGCCTTTACCGAACTGATTTTAGGTTCCATTCGGTCCACCGGGGACATGGACAACTTTTACCTTTCCGGTTTTGGGCTGGACTTGACCATTCCCAAAAGCGAGGCCCGGGCGAAGAACCCTGACGCGCCCATGGCGGACAAGCTGGGCTTTGGCGATATCATCCGCTATACCGTCAAGGACGGCCAGGTGTCCTGCTGGCTGGGCATTGACGCCGGCATGGGCATCAACTACATCGGCTATATTCAAGTTCCAGTGCGGCTGAGTCCCTCGGGCGGCTTGTCCTGCGACCAGGCGCAGTATGTGGAAGGGGAGCCGTCGGACCCGCTGTTTTAGAATCAAGAAAGGGACGGACCGCCGGGGCAAGCGCCCCGGCGGTTTTTTGACCTGAAATGGCAAATTGCCCAAGAGAAGGAGAATTTGCCGGATGGAGCGGGAAATGGAAATCCCTTATTGACACAGGAATGTGAATTCGATATAATAAACTATGCATATTATAAGCGGGGTACTGTGACAAACCACCAAATGAAGCCTTGGCGTTTGCGTTCTGCAAAAAACGCGGCGCGTCGTTGCCTGAGTGACAGGGCCGCGCCGCTTTTTATGTTGCCGCTTTTATGCGGCAGCGCTTTCATAGTGAAAACGGGATATATCCCGTTTTTCTGTCCCCTGAGACGGGGACAGAATCCGCCCTTACGACAGGGCGTTGGAGTGGATTTAACCCTGCGGGATGGGCGGCTTCCGTTTTGCCCGGTTAAATATAAATATCAGACATTAGGAGGATAAATATGAAGAAGTTCGTAAGCCTGATGCTGGCGCTGGCCATGCTGATGAGCCTGTTCGCCTGCGGCAACGGCGACAGCGCCGCCAGCAATCCGCCCGAGGGCAGCAAGGAGCCCGGGAACGAAACCCAGCTGGGCGAGTTCGTCCCCTACACCTATGACGACGAGAGCGTCTATATGGCCGCTATGGGCGACTACTATGAGGCCCTGCTCAAGGCCAAGGAGTCCGACGACGTGGACGAGACGTTCGCGCTGATGGCCCTGGCCGAAGGCAAGCTGATGGAGACCGGCACCCTCCAGATTTGGAAGGGCGACGGCGGCGGCTACACCATGAACCGCATTGTGGACAAATCCAAGCCCACCGTCCTGTGGGGCAGCGACTCCGACCGCTATGAGAACGCCATCGTCACCGAGGAGATCCTCAAGGGCGAGGACCGGGACGCCCTGCTGGCCCTGTGGTCCGAGAAGGCGGGCACCGGCGAGTATGAGCAGGCCGCCAAGGACTACCTGACCGGCGCCGGCTATACCCTCAAGCATGAGATGGGCTATTGGGACTACGCCGCCGACCCCGAGACCTGGGATGTGCTGACCGCGTGGACCAACACCGTGAGCCGCCCCCTGTGCCATGTGGTGGAGGGCCTGGTGAAGTACGACATGGAGAATGAGATCCAGCCCGCCCTGGCCGAGAGCTGGGAGGAGGGCACCGGCACCCTCATGGTCGCTCAGCGGGATGAAGAGGGCAATGTGGTCGAGGACGAGGACGGCAACCCCGTTATGGAGGAGCAGACCTTTACCACCTGGACCTTCCACATCCGCGAGGGCCTGATCTGGACCGATTCCCAGGGCCGTAGGCTGGACGACATCAAGGCCGACGACTGGGTGGCCTCCATGCAGCACGTGATGGACTATTTCGGCGAGAGTTCCGCCGAGGTGGCCGCTCCCATCATTGTCAACGGCACCGCCTACTGTGAAGGCGAGATCACCGACTTCTCCGAGGTGGGTGTGAAGGCCGTGGATGACCACACCCTGGTCTACTACCTGACCCGCCCCGTCCCCACCTTTGAGTCCATGCTGACCTACTGCGGCCTGTTCGCCCCCCTGTGCCGCAGCTACTATGTCTCCCAGGGCGGCACCTTCGGCGTGGATACCCACGACAACGGCACCTACGGCTCCAGCCCCGACAACATCGGCTACTGCGGGCCCTACCTGATCAAGAGCTACACCCCGCTGAACTCCATCATCTATGAGGAGAACCCCAGCTACTGGAACGCGGGCAACCTGAACATCACCCGGCTGGTCTGGCCGTACAACGACGGCAAGGACGCGCTGAAGATTTACGACGATTTCCTGAATGGAATCGTGGACCGCTGCGGCCTGGGCCCCACCCCCCTGCAGAAGTGCCGGGAGGACGGCAATTTTGACCCCTATGTCCGCACCATCGAGCTGGAGGGCACCACCCGTATCGGCTTCACCAACCTGAACCGCCAGATGTTCCACCTGTACAACGACGCCAACGCCTGCCTCTCCCCCCAGAGCCATGAGAGCGCGGACTCCATCGACCGCTTCAACGGCGTGGTGACCTCCGACATTCTGGACGACGCCGCCCGCACCCACTCCGCCATGAACAACCTGAACTTCCGCCTGGCCCTGTCCTTCGGCTGGGACCGCGCCTCCTTCAACGCCCAGTTCGTGGGTGAGGAGCTCAAGGAGCTGTCCCTGCGCAACACCTACGTGCCCGGCAACTTCGTGGCCCTGGGCAAGGACGTGACCGTGGACATCAACGGCACCCCCACCACCTTCCCCGCCGGCACCTACTACGGTGAGATCGCCCAGGCGCAGATCGACGCCGACGGCTATCCCATCAAGGTTTGGGACCCCGAGGCCAACGGCGGACTGGGCTCCGGCGACGGCTTCGACGGCTACTACAACGTGGACAACGCCCGGGAGTACCTGGCAAAGGCCGCTGAGGAGCTGGCCGCCGTGGGTGTGGAGGTCTCCAAGGAGAATCCCATCCAGATCGACTACTACTACGGCGCCCACGCCGAGAGCTTTGTCAACCGCGCTCAGGCCTATAAGCAGAGCATCGAGAGCTCCCTGGAGGGCATGGTCATCGTCAACCTGATTGCCTGCGCTGACCAGCAGCAGCTCAACGCCACCAACTTCCTGAACCCCACCGGCGCGGAGGACTGCGTGGACGTGGCCATCGGCACCGGCTGGTCCGCCGACTACGAGGACCCCGCCTCCTATCTGGACAACCTGCTGCCCTTCGGCAACGGCTACCAGTGCAAGAACCTGGGCGTGTGGTAAGCCGCCGGATGTTGTAAAGACGTCTTTGTAAAAGATCGATCATATCGCGCGTGCAGGAGAATGGTGCGTGCCATTCTCCTGTACGCGTATCCGGACAAAAAGTCCCCCCCTTACGGGGGAGGAAACGGACCGCCCCGGGCGGAACGGTTCTGAAAATACCGTTTCCTCCCCCGCGAGGGGGGCAGAACGGAAGATTAGGTGCGTGATATCATGGGAAAATACTTGCTCAAGCGTATCCTGCACGGCGTGGTTTCCATCATCCTTGTGGTCACCATCGTCATGGTGCTGATTTACTCCATGCTGGACCGGGAACAGGTGTTCTCCGCCGACAGCGCCTTCGGGCGGCAGGCGTCCAACAGCCGTGTTGTTTACGCCTACAACAAATGGGAGCAGTACGGCTATTTGGACTACGTCCCCTACACGGATTGGCTGAACGAGCTGGCCCGGAATGGAGAAATTGACGAGAAGACCCGCGCCGGAGCCGCCACCATCGGCCGTAAGCCGGAAAGCGATTCCAAGCTGGCGGGGACATATGTGGAGAGATTCACTGAATACTACGAATCGCAGGGGTACGAAGTGATTCGGCTGAACGCCGTGCTGAACGGCAACAAGGTCATCAACGGCGGACAGCAGCAGCTGTTTGCTACCAAGGACCTGCCGCTGGTGGGCCGCGTGTGGAAATACTTCACCGGTCTGGTGGAGCTGGACAACATCCACAAGGCGGATGAGGCGGAGGGCGAGCGCGGCTTGACCTTTACCCTCTATGACCCGGTGTACGGCGGGGAGAAGTTTGCCCCGGCCATCATTGGCAACGGCACTTTGCATAAATACCTGCTGTATGTGGACGGCCAGTTCCCCTTTGTCCATCAGAACTTTGCCACCATCCGGCTGGGCACCTCCTACACGGTGAACCAGGGCGTGGACGTGGCGGACACCATGAGCCGCAGTCAGGGCTCCTACACGCTGCGGACCATGACCTTCCCCACGGGCCATGCGGAGGACAGCGCGGACGACCTGCACACCGCCACCTACCTCCTGGACAGCCGTGAGGCCAACACCCTCAACCAGGAGCGCTTTACCGACGACTACACCGTGGTGAGTACGGTGAAGAACGGCTTCTCCAAGCTGGGCTACTCCTTTGTCATCGGCATCCTGGCGGTGATCATGTCCTACTGCCTGGGTCTGCCTCTGGGCGTGCTGTGTGCGCTGAACAAGGACAGGCTCATCGACAAGCTGTGCATGATCTACACGGTGTTCATCATCGCGGTGCCCTCTCTGGCGTATATCTTCCTGTTTAAGGGGATTGGCGGCTCGGTGTTCAAGCTGCCCACCACCTTTGACATGGAGTCCACCAGCAAGCTGATTTTCGTGCTGCCCATCGTGTCGCTGGCGCTGCCCTCCATTGCCAACCTGATGAAGTGGCTGCGCCGGTATATGGTGGATCAGATGAGCTCCGACTATGTGAAGTTTGCCCGGTCCGGCGGCCTGTCGGAGGGGGAAATCTTCAGTAAGCACATCATGAAAAACGCGGTCATCCCCATTGTTCACGGCATTCCGGCCAGCGTGCTGGGCGCCATGACGGGCGCCATCATCACCGAGCGCGTGTATGTGGTCCCCGGCGCCGGCAACCTGCTGACCGAGGCCATCAACAAATTCGATAACGGCGTCATTGTTGGCGTAACGCTGTTCTACGCGGTGCTGTCCGTGACGGCCGTCATCCTGGGCGACGTGCTGATGGCTACGGTGGACCCGCGAATCTCGTTCTCGACGAAGGATAGGTGAGAGCTATGGAGCATGATTTTGATTTGAAGAAATTGGGCATGACCGAGGAGGAGCTGTTTTCCCCCGTCGCCCACAGCGATTTGGAGTCGGAAAAGATCACCGCGCCCCGCTATTCCTACTGGCAGTCGGTGTTCCGTGTGTTTTTCCGGAAGAAGCTGAACATTGTCATTCTGAGCGTCCTGGCTCTGCTGATTGCTTTCGCGTATATCTATCCCATGGTGACGGAATACGACAAGTTCGGTGAGCTGCTCAACCCGGACGTGAAGCACCTGTCCCCCCGGGCGGCGCTGGAGTATTACGGCGGCAACCTGCGGTATATGCTGGGCACCGGCGCGGCGGGCCAGTCCACCTTCGACGCCATGTGGAACGGCGCACGGATCTCCATCTCCCTGGCGTTCATCTGCGGCGCCATCAATATGACCATCGGCGTGCTCATCGGCGCGGTGTGGGGGTTCTCCAAGAAAGTGGACGCTTTCATGATGGAGGTCTACAACGTGCTGGGCAACGTGCCCTATATCCTGCTGATCTCGGTGCTGCTGATGCTGTTCCCCCCCACCTTCTGGACCATGGTGTTCGCGCTGACGGTCACTGGCTGGCTGTCCATCGCCTATCAAATCCGTATCCAGGTGGTTATCATCCGGGACCGTGAATACAATCTGGCGTCAAGGTGCCTGGGCACCTCCACAGGCAAAATCGCCATGAAGAACATCTTGCCCTTTATGACCTCCGTGATCGTGACCCTGCTTGCCACGGAGATCCCCTCCTATATCTCTTATGAGGTGTTCCTAGCCTATATCGGCCGCGGCATTTCCGAGATGTCCCTGGGACGCCTGATTTTTGAGGCGGAGAGCTCTATGGTCACCCCCGGCTGGCAGTTTGAGTTCTGGAGTCCTGTGGCGATTTCCGCCATCATCACCGTGGTGCTGTACGTGGTCGGCCTGAACCTGGGCGACGCGTCCGACCCCAGGACCCATATGTAAGGGGGCGCGGCTATGGAAGAGAAAAAGGTATTGCTGTCCATCAAGGATCTGGACGTAAAATTCCGGGTCCGGGGCAGGACGCTCACCGCCATCCGGGGTATCTCCCTGGACATCTATGAGAACGAGTCCATCGCCATCGTGGGCGAGTCGGGCTCCGGCAAGTCGGTGTTTACCAAGACTTTTGCGGGTATGCTGGACTCCAACGGCTATGTCAGCAACGGCTCCATCATTTTCAACGACGACGAGCTGGCGGACACCGTGGTGAAGGTGGACGCCTCGGCCATGTCTATGGTGGAGAAGATGAAGCGGCGGCTGGACGAGTACTCCAAGCTGGAGCTGGGCGCGGCCACCTACCGGCAGATTTTGGAGCTGGAGCGGGAGAAAAAGGAGAAAAGCGGGCTGAGCGGCGCGGAGCAGGAGGCCCAGGAGGCGGAGCTGCAAGAGCTTCTGCACAAGCGGACCGACGTGTACAATCTGAAGCAGACGCTGGACCCTGCCAAGGAGAAGGCCCGGATCAAGCAGGCCGCCGAGGAGATCAAGAACTACGACGAGAAGATCAAGGCGCTGAAAAAGAAGAACGAGCAGCTGGCCCGGGAGAAAAAGCACGCAGTGGACGCGGACGCGAAGTATATGAAGAGCTACAACGAGCGCATGGGCGGGCTCCAAGAGCAGTATAAAAGGGAAATCGCGGGGCAGCTCAGCCCGGAGACCTTGAAGCGCAACGAGATTTTGGCCAAGGAGGTCTACCTGTCCGTGGGCCGCTTCGGCATGAGAAAGCGGAGCAAGCTGGCAAATGGGCTGCTGGCGGCGCTGAAAAAGGCCATGCAGCTGGGCGTGGACCTGAATGATGAGGGCCAGCGCAACGCCGTATTTGACAACGTGGCCTTCCGGGTGCGCTACCTGGACGAGACGCCGGAGCAGCTCCACGGCACCTGTATCCTGAACCTGGCCAACGTGAAGGACGCCAAGGACTGGACCCAGATTCGCGGCAAGCGCATTGCCACCGTGTTCCAGGACCCCATGACCTCCCTGAATCCCATCATCACCATCGGCAAGCAGATCACCTCCATCATCCTCAAGCACCAGGACTGCACGGAGGCGGAGGCCCGCCGCCGGGCCCTGGAGCTGATGCACAAGGTGGGCATTCCCAACGCCGCCGCCCGGTTTGACGACTATCCCTTCCAGTATTCCGGCGGAATGCGCCAGCGCGTCGTCATTGCCATCGCGCTGTCCTGCCAGCCCAAGATCCTGATCTGCGACGAGCCCACCACCGCGCTGGACGTGACCATTCAGGCCCAGATTTTGCAGCTCATCAAGGACCTGCAAAAGGAGTTTAACTATACCATCGTGTTCATCACCCACGATTTGGGCGTGGTGGCCAACATCGCCGACCGTGTGGCGGTGCTGTACGCCGGCCAGATCATCGAGCTGGGCAAGGTGGAGGAGGTCTTTTATGACCCCCGGCACCCCTACACCTGGGCGCTGCTCAGTTCCCTGCCCCAGCTGGCCCAGAAGAATACCAAGCTGTATTCCATCACCGGTACGCCGCCTTCCCTGTACAACCAGATCGTGGGCGACGCCTTCGCCCCCCGCAATCCCTACTGCCTCCAGATCGACACCGTCATGGAGCCGCCCATGTTCCAGGTCACCGGCACCCACTTTGCCAAGACCTGGCTGCTGGACCCCCGGGCGCCCAAGGTCGAGAAGCCGGAGGGCATTCAGGACATCCATCAGAAGCTGATGGAAGCATTCAATATTTAAGGAGGGCGGGACTGTGAGTCAACAGAATGTAAAAGGGGCCCGCTCCACCATCCTGCCGGAGTGCGGGCCGCTGGACGAGAACGGCAGAGAAATCCTGCTGTCGCTGAAAAATGTGGATATCACCTTCGGCAAAGGGGACGCTGCGGTCCGCGCCGTTCAGGACGCCTCCTTCGACATCTACAAGGGGGAGACCTTTTCCCTGGTGGGCGAGTCCGGCTCGGGCAAAACCACCGTGGGCCGGGCGGTCATCCGGGTAAACCCGCTGGCCGCCGGTGAGATCACCTATAAGGGCGTGCGCATTTCGGGCAAAATCCCCCATGCTCTGGACCGTGAGGTCATCCGCAACGTGCAGATGGTGTTCCAGGACCCGGCGGCGTCGCTGAATGAGCGCGCCACAGTGGACTACATCATCTCCGAGGGCCTGTACAACTTCCACCTGTTCAAGAACGAGGCCGACCGTGTGCACAAGGTGGAGACCATGATCGAAGAGGTGGGTCTGCTTCCCGAGCACCTGACCCGCTATCCCCACGAGTTTTCCGGCGGCCAGCGCCAGCGCATCGGTATCGCCCGGGCCATGGTTATGGAGCCGGAGCTGGTGGTGGCGGACGAGCCCATCTCCGCCCTTGACGTGTCCATCCGCGCCCAGGTACTCAACCTGATGAAGAAGTTCCAGGAGGAGAAGGGCATCACCTACCTGTTCATCGCCCATGACCTGTCCGTGGTGCGCTTCATCTCCGACCGCATCGGCGTCATCTACAAGGGCCGCATCGTGGAGGTGGCCGAGGCCGAGGAGCTGTTTAACTTCCCCCTGCATCCCTACACCCATTCGCTGATCTCCGCCATCCCCATCCCAGACCCGGAGTTGGAGAAGAACAAGGTGCTGTTCACTTACGACCCCTCCATCCACGACTATTCGGAGGATAAGCCGGAATTTGTGTGCATCGGTCACGATCACTATGTGTACGGCAACAAGCAGGAGATTGAGAAATACAAGGCAATTCGGGATGCGGGCGTGCCGGTGAAGCCCATTACCATCCGGGACCCCAACGCGCCGCCCGATGAAAAAGCGAAGGCCAAGAAGAAGGAGAACGAGGCCCTGGCCGCGTCGGTGCGGGAGGAGGAGCTGCGCATCCCACCCACCCATGATACGGGCAGCGTTTGGTACAAGGTGCTTTCCTTTATCCTGCCCATTCTGGGCCTGATTGCCATGGCGATATTCAACCACTTCCACCACTTCCGCAACGCGAGAGCCTGTAAGAAGGGCGCCATTGCCGGGTTTATCTTCCTGGCAGTCATCCTGCTGCTCTTCCTGCTGCTGATCGTCCTGGCGGTGATCTGACCTTGGGGCGCTACGCAAGGGATAAGCGGCCCCAGGTCAAGCCGGTAGAGAAGATTCAGCTGTCCGGGGAAAACCTGACCCTGCGGGCTGTCGCTGCGGTGCTGCTCCTTATTATTGGGGCGGGGGCGCTGGTGTACGCCTTTCAGCGGCTGTTCACCCCGGAGCCGGGGTGGCAGGCTATCCAGGCCGGGACCGACCAGGGTCCCGGCTGCGGGGAGGACTTCACATTTCTTTATGAGCTGGGGGTATCGGGCCAGTCTGTTTCGGCGGAGAGCCGAACAGTGACCCAGCTTTACACCCAGGCGTGCCGGACGGCCTACCAGCTTTTTAACGCCGACGAGGGCTTTGAGGGTGTGGTCAACCTGTGGGAGATCAACCGGCGGCCCAACCAGGTATTGCAGGTAGACCAGGTGTTGTACCGGGCGTTCGCCGCAATCCAGGAGGCGGGGGACCGCACGGTATATTTGGGCCCGGTGGTCACTCGATACGACGACCTGTTTTACTGTGAGGACGACGCTCAGCTGGTGGATTTTGATCCCCGTCTGAGTCCGGCGGTGGCGGAGGAGTATGCCGCCGTGGCCGACTATGCCGTGGACCCGGCACAAATCGACGTGGAGCTGCTGGAGGACTTCCAAATCCGCCTGCGGGTGTCGGAGGACTATCTGGCCTACGCCCAGCGGGAGGGCATTGACCGCTTCCTGGACTTTGGCTGGATGCGAAATGCCTTCGTGGCGGACTATCTGGCGGAGACGATGATAGAGGCGGGGTTCACCTGCGGCGCAATCTCAAGCCAAGACGGCTTTGTCCGCTGCCTGGACAGCCGGGAGAGAAATTATGCCCTTCCGCTGCTGGACTGGCTGGAGGACCGCCCCATTGAGGCCGGGACCTTGGAGTACCAGGGGCCCATGAGCCTGGTGAGCCTGCGGAGCTTTCCTGCGGCGGGGGGGGACGAATACCGCTATTACCGCCTGAAAAACGGCGAGGTGCGCACCCTGTACCTGGACCCCTATGACAGCGGATTGTGCAAACTGGGCTCGGACAGTGTGGGCAGCGTAGTGTGTTATTCCCCGGCGCGCGGCTGTGCGGAGCTGGCTATGGGTGTGGGCCAGGCGTATATCTCAGGCTTTTCAGGCGATGACTGGAGCAAGGGACTGGGGAGCGGTGAAATCCGGATCATTAATTGCTGGAGCGATTCCCACGAGTTCGTCTGCACCAGCCGGGAAACGGTTGTGACCAACCTTTATGAGAACGAAGACGGCGTGCGCTACACGGTGAAAGTGGGCCCAGTGCCGGATTAAAAAAGGCCCCAGGTCCGGTGGACCTGGGGCCTTTTCGCGTCATTTGAAATACTGGGGATAGGCCGACCGGAGGGCGGCGGCGTCAATGTCGTACCGGTTGAGGTGCAGCTCCATCAACTCCCGGGCGGCGGAGCCGTCCCTGCGTCGAATGGCGTCCACCAGGTCCACATGGTCCTGGACGATTTTCGTGCTCTTTACGGAGGATAGGGCCATGGTGCGCACCCGGTCAAAGTGGATGGAAATATTTTGAATCAGGGCATAGACCTGGGGCTTTTTTGCAATATCGAACAGCATTCCGTGAAACTGGTTGTCCAGGTCCATGAGCTGGCCGGAATAAAAGTCGTCCAGGTAGAGGTTTTGCAGACGGATATTTTCGTTCAGCCGCTCCAAATCGGCGGCGGAAGCCATTTCACAGTCCAGCTCCGCCACGGCGCATTCCAGCAGGCTGCGCACAAACCGGGACTCCTCCACCATATCATAGTCAATGAGAGGAATAGTGCTCTTTTTCTGGGGCTGTACGTCCACAATTTTTACCTTGGACAGCTCGATCAGCGCCTCCCGCACTGGGGTGCGGGACAAGCCCATCTCGGCGGCCAGCTCGTTTTCGCTGATTTGGCTGCCGGGGGCCAGCTCTAAGCTAACGATGTTCTCCTTGATGATGCGCAGGGCATATTCCCCGCCGCTCTCCCGGGGAAGGCGTTCCAGCAACTTCATGTGATCCAGCTCCCGTTCCCAATTTATTTACACTCTATCATATTTTCGCATTTCTGTCCACTAGTGCACCAGTGAAATTTGGTCGGAACTCAACCGGATGTGGAATAGTGCACAAAAATGCACAGGAAACTTTTACATTTCCTCCAATTGAATTCTAGTATACAAGTTGTATAATAGAGACAAGCAGGAAACCTAAGAAGGACCCGGCAAGTACCCATCCACGTAGCCTAAATTTTTTTGGAGGGATGCAGACATGAACACAACACTGCAAAGAGTCTATGAGATCGGCATTATCCCCGTCATTGCCATTGAGGACGCAGCTCTGGCGGTCCCCCTGGCCCGCGCCCTGGCTGAGGGCGGCCTGCCCGCTGCCGAGGTCACCTTCCGCACCGCCGCCGCCGAAGACGCTATCCGCGCCATCGTCAAGGAGGTCCCCGAGATGCTGGTGGGCGCCGGCACCGTGCTCACCACCGAGCAGGCCGATCGAGCCATGGCCGCAGGCGCTTCCTTCATCGTGGCCCCGGGCTACGACCCCAAGGTCACCCAGCACGTCATCGACAAGGGCGGTCTCATGATGCCCGGCACCGCCAGCGCCGGCGAGATGCAGCAGGCCATGAACCAGGGCTGTGAGATGCTGAAGTTCTTCCCCGCCGAGGCCAACGGCGGCGTGGCCATGCTGAAGAACATCGGCGCGGCCCTCAAGACCGCCAAGTGGATGTGCACCGGCGGCGTCAGCGCCAAGAACGTCAACGAATACCTGGGCTACGACCAGATTGCGGCCGTGGGCGGCACCTGGATGTGCAAGAACGACATGATTAAGGCCGAGAAGTGGGCCGAGATCACCGCCATGTGCAAGGAGGCGGTCAAGACCATGCTGGGCTTCGAGCTGGCCCACGTGGGCGTAAACTGCGAGAACGAGGCCGAGGCCCAGCAGACCGCCAAGACCCTGTGCGCCCTGTTTGGCCTGGAGTATAAGGCGGGCAATTCCTCCATCTTCGCGGGCAAGGCCGTGGAGTGCATGAAGAAGCCCGGCCGGGGCGCCAACGGCCATATCGCCATCGCCACCAACAACGTGGACCGGGCCGTCTATCACCTGGGCCGCCAGGGCGTGGAATTCATCGAGGAGTCCCGCGTGACGGACCCCAAGGGCAAGACTAAGGCCATCTATCTCAAGAACGAGCTGTCCGGCTTTGCCATCCATCTGGTTCAGAAATAAGCGGAACGACTATAAAAATAATTGGAGGAATATAACATGTCTAAAGTAGTCACTTTCGGCGAGCTCATGATTCGTCTCCAGCCCTACAACTACGAGCGCTTTGTTCAGGCCGACCACCTGGAGTTTACCTTCGGCGGAGGCGAGGCCAACGTGGCCGTGTCTCTGGCCAACTACGGTTTGGACGCCTCCTTCGTCACCAAGCTGCCCGCCCATGCCATCGGTCAGGCGGCGGTGAACTCCCTGCGCCGCTACGGTGTAGACACCACTAAGATCGTCCGTGGCGGCGACCGTGTGGGCATTTACTTTAATGAGAAGGGCGCCTCTCAGCGCGGCTCCGTGTGCATCTATGACCGCGCCCATTCCGCCATCCAGGAGGCCAGCACCTCCGACTTCAACTGGGACGCCATTTTTGAGGGCGTGGACTGGTTCCACTTCACCGGCATCACGCCGGCCCTGGGTCCCAACGTGGTGGAGATCTGTAAGGAGGCCTGCAAGGCCGCCAAGGCTCACGGCGTAAAGATCTCCTGCGACCTGAACTACCGCGGCAAGCTGTGGACCCGCGACCAGGCCCGGGCCGCCATGACCGACCTGTGCCGGTATGTGGACGTGTGCATCTCCAACGAGGAGGACGCCAAGGATGTGTTCGGCATCGAGGCCGAGGCCACCGACATCTACGCCGGTGAGATCAACCGCGAGGGCTACAAGTCCGTGGCCAAGCAGCTGGCGGACAAGTTCGGCTTTGAGAAGGTGGCCATTACCCTGCGCGAGTCCCACTCCGCCTTTGACAACGGCTGGAGCGCCATGCTGTACGATGTGAAAAGCGGTGAATTCTGCTTCTCCAAGAAGTATGAGCTGCACATCATTGACCGCGTAGGCGGCGGCGACTCCTTCGGCGGTGGGCTGATTTACTCCCTGCTGAGCGGCAAGAGCACCCAGGAGGCGGTGGAGTTCGCCGTGGCGGCGTCCGCCCTGAAGCACTCCATCGAGGGCGACTACAATATGGTCACCGTCTCCGAGGTGGAGAAGCTGGCCGGCGGCGATGGCTCTGGCCGCATCCAGCGGTAAGGGAATTCCTTTCTTTTGAAAAAGAAAGGAACCGAAAGAAAACTTTTAGAGGCAAAACTGTGTTTTGCCCTAAAGTTTGGAAAGGAGCCGGGCGACGGCTCCTTTCCACCTTTCTGAGTTTGGGCAATGAGACAAGCAGAACGGGCACGGTTTTAGGGACCGCGCCCGTTCTGCTTTTGCTTATTCGTATACCGCCCGGCTGCCGCCGATGAATTTTGGGCGGGTGCGGGCGCACAGCAAAATGGCCTGTCCGATGTGGTCCAGGCTGAGGCGCACTGGGACTGCCACCTCCCGCAGGTGCATTCCGATGAGGGTGCCGCCCACATCCAGCCCGGCATGGGCGCGGATGCGCTCCACGGTGGCGGGGCGGGCGAAGGTCTGCCAAGCCTGGGTGGCGAAGGACCCGCCCGCCTTGGGCTGGGGAACCACGCACACCGGCTCATAGCCGTAACGCTGGGCGCACTCCTGCTCGATGACGAGCGCCCGGTTCAGGTGCTCGCAGCACTGGGCGGCCAGGTATACGTCCCGCTCCCGCAAAAGGGGATAAATGCCGCTGAACACCGCCTCCGCCGCCTCCCGGCTGGAGGCCTTGCCGATGTGTCCCCCCAGCACCTCCGAGGAGGAGCAGCCCACCACAAAAATGTCTCCAGGGCTTAGTCCGGCGGCGTCCAGCAGCTCCCGGGCTGCAGTCCGGGCCTGAGCCGTGATCTGTTCAAAATTTGGTTCCACGTCGCATACCTCATTTCTTGTGTGAGTTTTGCCCGGATTGGGCCGTCAAATGCGGTCGTAGTCGTCGGACGAGAACTCCACGCCGTTTTGCGCCCCCAGGGCCTGGGCCAGAGCGGCGCCCTCCCGGTTCAGGCCGCAATCCTCAATGACCACATCGCCCCACCAAAGCCCGGTGCGCCGCAGCCACAGCAGGGCCTTGACGGTCTGCTCCAGCCCGTCGCCGGAGCCCTTGGCGTCCACCACCATCCGGGCGGGGCACACCCCCGGCAGCAGCAGCGCCCCCACTGCCAGCCAGCCCAGGCACACCAGCCCAAAGGCTGCCAGCAACACCGCCAAAAATTGAAGAACATCCGTCATATCTGCCGCCTCCTTTTCAAACTGAGGCATTCTATGACGGAAAATGGCTTTTTGCTACCGGGCGGCGGTCAGAATAGGCTGGTGACCCCGTAGGTCAGAATGCTGATGGCCATGCCCGCCGTCAGCACGCCCACGATCACCGAGGGCAGAGCCTTGCGCAGCGGCATGTCCAGAAACGCCGCCGCCAGAGAGCCCGTCCACGCTCCAGTGCCGGGCAGGGGGACGGCGACAAACAGCATCAGCCCCAGGTATTTGAATTTTGTCACCTTCTGCCCCTTGAGATGGGCTTTTCGCTCCAGCCGGTCCACCAAGCGGTTAAGCCGGGGCATTTTCTGCCGCATCCATTGGAAAATGCGCCGGATATAGACGATAATAAAGGGAACGGGGATCAGGTTGCCGATGACGGCGGCAATAAAGGCCGCCCACACGGGCAGTCCGGAGGCCACGCCGAAGGGAATCCCGCCCCGAAGCTCCACCACCGGGATCATGGACACCAGCATGGTGAGGGTGAACTCTCCCGCCATGGTTTCCGTCAGCCATTGCATCAAATCTGTGGGAAGCACTTGCATATCCATAAAGAAGCCTCTTTTCCTTATCCCAACACCGTTCTCAGGTATTTACCGGTGTAGCTCTCGGGATGCTGGGCCACCTCCTCCGGCGTGCCGGTGCACACCACGCCGCCGCCGCCGGAGCCACCCTCCGGGCCCAGGTCGATGATATGGTCCGCTGTCTTGATCACGTCCAGGTTGTGCTCGATGACCACCACGGTGTTCCCCTTGTCCACAAACCGCTGGAGCACCTCCACCAGCTGGTGGACGTCGGCGGTGTGCAGGCCGGTGGTGGGCTCGTCCAGAATGTAGATGGTGGACCCGGTGGACTGCTTGGACAGCTCGGTGGCCAGCTTCACCCGCTGGGCCTCGCCGCCGGACAGGGTGGTGGAGGGCTGGCCCAGCTTCACGTAGCCCAGGCCCACCTCCTTCAGGGTTTTGACCCGGTTATAGAGCTTAGGCAGATTCTCAAAGAAGGGCAGGGCCTCCTCTACGGTCATCTCCAGCACCTCGTGAATGTTCTTGCCCTTGTAGCG
>CAOKLO010000016.1 GCA_948469375.1 uncultured bacterium
GTAAAAGTTATTTTGCCGGTTGCATTGCCAACGCCCTGATGGAACAGGAGGTGGCTGTCCGCATGACAAACTTTGCACTGATACTGAATGACCTGACCGCCAGCTTTGAGGGCCGGAACGAGTACATAGCCAGATTGTGCCGCGCCCCTCTGCTGATACTGGACGATTTTGGAATGGAGCGTGGGACGGAGTACGGTTTGGAACAGGTCTACAACGTGGTTGACAGCCGTTACCGCAGCCGCAGGCCGCTGATTGTCACCACCAATCTGTCCCTCCAGGACTTGCAGCACCCCCAGGACACCGCCCATGCCCGTATCTATGACCGCCTGTTGGAGATGTGCGCCCCCATCCGTTTTTCCGGCGAGAACTTCCGCAGGGCAACGGCGCAGGACAAGCTGGCACGTCTGAAAAATCTGATGGAACCACCAGCCCTCTCCCCTGCCGCAGATGACTAATGGACAGGCAATTTCGCATAGGCTGTTGTGAAAGGCTGGGTGATGTGATTTGCAGACACAGGAGCTATGCAAAAGTATTTTCAAAGACGGAACCACAGAAACCACCCGTGAAAATTTCACGCACAAGCTGACTGAGCTAATCAATCAGCTGGAAAAGGGAAAACAGACCATCGAGCAAAAATAATGTGACAAGCTGTTTCCTCTGTGCTATACTGTAGGCAGGAAACAGCTTGTCCTATCTCTGAGGAGATATGACTATGAAAGCAGCGATCTACTGCCGTTTATCCGAGGAAGATAGAAACAAGCAATTTGAAACCGACGACAGCAACAGCATTCAGAACCAAAAGGCCATGCTGCTGCAATACGCGATGGAACAGGGGTGGGAAGTTTATAACCTTTACAGTGATGATGATTACACAGGTTCAGACCGCAGACGGCCCGAATTTAACCGCTTGCTGGAGGACGCCAAGGCTCACCGCTTTGACATCGTTCTCTGCAAGACCCAATCCCGCTTTACCCGTGAGCTGGAGCTGGTAGAAAAGTACATCCACGGCCTCTTCCCTATCTGGGGCATCCGCTTTGTCAGCATCGTGGACAACGCCGACACCGCCAACAAGGGCAACAAGAAGTCCCGGCAGATCAACGGGCTGGTGAACGAGTGGTATCTGGAGGATATGTCGGAGAACATCCGCAGCGTCCTCACCAACCGGCGGCAGAATGGTTTTCACATTGGGGCCTTTGCCCTCTATGGCTACAAAAAAGACCCCGACCAGAAAGGCCATCTTCTCATTGACGAGGAGGCCGCCGCCGTTGTCCGGGAGGTGTTCACCCTCTTTTCCCAAGGCTACGGCAAGACGGCCATCGCCCGGATGCTCAACGACCGTGGCATCCCCAATCCCACCGAGTACAAGCGGCTCTACGGCCTGCGCTACCAGCAGCCCAAGCGGAAAAACAGCACCCTTTGGAAGTATTTCGCTATTTCCGATATGCTCACCAACGAAATCTATATCGGGAACATGGTGCAAGGCAAATACGGAAGTGTGTCCTACAAGACCAAGCAGAATAAGCCACGTCCCCAAAGCGAGTGGTATCGCGTGGAGGGAACCCACGAGGCCATCATTGACCGCCTCCTCTGGAACCGGGTGCAGTCCATGATCGCGGAGCGGGCCAAGCCCTTTGACTGTGGCACTGTGGGATTGTTCGCCAGGAAAGCAATCTGCGCCAACTGCGGCTATACCATGCGTTCCTCCAAAAATCGCGGGCGGCACTACCTCCAATGCTCCAACCGCCATGTGGCAAAGGACGCCTGCATCGGCTCTTTCATTTCGGTGGAAAAGCTGGAGCGGATGGTCATTGACGAGCTGAACCGACTGGCGGCGGCATATCTGGACAAGGACGAGCTGGAGCGGAATATTGAGTTTTGCGAAAATCTGCAAGGGCAGAAAAAGCAGCTTCTGGACACCCTCGCCGCCTATGAGAAACGAATTGCCGAGTACACCAAGGGTCTGCGGGATTTATATATGGATAAGGTCAAGGGCCTGCTCAATGACAGCGACTTCTCCGCCCTCTCCAAGGAGTTTTCTTCCGAGAAATCCCGGCTGGAGCGTGTCCTACTGGACAGCCAGCGGCAGCTGGCGGAGCTGGAGGACAGGATTGCCGTGGGAGACAACCGAAAGGCTTTGGTGGAGCGGTATGTAAACCTGGAACACTTGACACGGGAAATCGTAGAAATCCTCATCGACCACATCACTGTAGGCAAGCGCATCCCCAAAACGAAGGATGTTCCCATTGAGATACACTGGAACTTTTAGCCACAGGTTGCACTTTCGTGATTGCACCAGAACAAAAGGCCCGCCTCACTTACGATAACATCCTGCGCTTGTCCGACGATCCGGATGTGAGCAACGTTATCCGCTTCCTGCGGGAACGAGAAATCGTCCATTTCCAACGTTTTGGCGAAGCAATCGCCCTAGCCAAGGAACGGTTGGATCAAAAGAACGTCTACTTTACCAACCCTGCTTTTGACAAATAACCCTTCTTGAAGTTAAGAAGGCCCGCCCCAGAACTTGGGGCGGGCCCTTTCAGCTATTTTTCCCAACTGTCTCCTGTCGCATAGTCAATGACTACACCAGGCTGAACGTTGTAAACATATACGTTGAAGCAAATTCCCTCTCCTTCATCCTCAACAGAAAACGCCTCCATCTGAACTCCGCTGGCTACCAGGTTGCCTCCATCAAAAACCGGTGTCACACGATAGAGCACATGGTTTTCCGTTTCCTCCACATAGTCGTCTACCATATTCTCAAAGGGCAGCATCCCAACCACATTTAAGTATCTAGTTCCGGTGATAAGGTTCTGCCAATTGGCGTTCTCCCCCGCCAACTGGTAACCAATGAGATGGCACCGGTTGTAGAGATACTTGCCATCCACGCAGTCATACTTTACTGTATGCCAGCCCGTAGGCTTCACCTGACCAATCTCTCCCCGAGGCTCCGTGGGCATGATATCCAAGCAGATATTGGCATAGGCCACACCGCAGCGGCCCAGCGCATCCAACTCGCTATAGATTTCAAAGGGCTCTAACGTCAAATCCTCAAGGCCAAAATCCGGCTGGTTGTCCTGAAGGACTACATAGGGCTCCCCAAAATATTCTGGGATTTGCTCCAAAGAAAAGGACTGTGCCTTGCTTTGTTCCTGGGCCCGCAGCCATGCCGACAGCACAGCCAACAAAACCAGCACCACTACCGACAGCAGGCTGAGCGCCCTCCCACTCCCACGCTTTCCCGCCTTCCGCCTGGCGGCCGACCGTCTCCGGCTCATGACCGGACCTCCAATATACCGCTGGCCTTCACCGCCGACACGACCTCTTCCATCACCAGCGCCGGACGAACCAACGCAAACCGCACATATCCTTCACCCAGCGGCCCAAAAGCGGAACCCGGCGTGCATAACAGCCCCGTTCGATCCAGCAGCTCAAAGCAAAACTTCACGGAATCTGTGTATCCCACCGGGAGCGGCGCCCATACAAACATGCTACCCTGGCTGTCCGGCACATCCCAGCCGATGGCCCGCAGACCGCCGCACAAGGCGTCCCGCCGGGCCTGATACTCCGCCCGGTTCCGGGCCACGCTGTCCTGCGGCCCGTTGAGCGCCGCAGCCGCCGCATGTTGAATCGGCAAAAACATCCCATAATCAATCTGGGAACGAAGGCGCTTAAAGGCTCCCACTACCTCCCGATTTCCCAGTACAAAGGACACCCGGGCCCCTGTGAGATTATAGGTCTTGGACAGAGAATTGAATTCCACACCCACATCCCTCGCCCCCTCAAAGGCCAGAAAGGACTTGCCTGCCCGTCCGTCAAAGATGATATCGGAATAGGCGTTGTCGTGGATAATCACGATCTGGTTCCGCTTTGCAAATTCGACCAGCCGCGGATAAAAATCGTCTGGCGCAGCCACTCCTAGCGGATTGGCGGGATAAGACACCACCATAAACCGGGCTTTCCCTGCCAGCTCAGCATCAAAATGCTCCAAATCGGGCAAATAACCATTTTCCTCCAACAGTGGATAATGGACGCAGTCCGCACCGCACAGATACGGTCCCAGCTCAAAAATTGGATAGCCCGGGTTGGGCACCAATACCACGTCCCCGGGATCGCACAGCGCCCAGCCGATATGCGCCAATCCCTCCTGCGAGCCATACACCGCCATCAGCTCATCGGCACCCAGCTCTACGCCATACCGCCGCCGATACCAGCGCCGCACCGCATCCGTTAGCTCCGGCGTCTCTCCCAGCGAATAGCGGTAATGATTCGGATCGGACGCGGCCTGTGCCAGAGCCTCCACGATATGGGGCTCAGGCAGAAAGTCCGGCGTACCGATGGACAGGTTATACACCGGCTTTCCCTGTGCCAACCGTTCGTTCTTCCGATCGTCCAGCACGTTAAAGATACCCGGCTCAAAATCCTTCATTCGGCCCGCAAATTTGATTTCCATGGGTCATTCCCTCTTTATTTCTATTTTTTCAGCTGAGCCAGCACAGCGGCTCCGTCCCCGTCCCGCTCTCCCACTAAAATGAGAAATTGTTTCTCATCCAGCACGGGCACGCCAAGCTCCTGAGCCTTTCGCAGCTTAGACCCCGCCGCTTCGCCGGCCACCACGCACCCCGTCTTTTTGGACACGGAGCCAGACACCTTGGCCCCCATGGCCTCCAGCTTCTCTCCTGCCTCCTTGCGCGAGCAGCTGGATAACTCGCCGGTCAGTACAAAGGTGATCCCTGCCAGCTTGTCCCCCACGGGAGCGATCAGGCTTTCCATGTTCACTCCCGCCTCCTTCAGCGCGGTGATCAGGTGGCGGCTTTGAGGTGCCGCAAACCACTCGGTCAGGTATCGGGCGGTAATCCCACCAATATCATCGATGGCAGTCAGCTCCTCCTCCGAGGCCTGAGCCAGCGCATCCAAGGAACCAAACCGGGCGGCCAAAATCTTTCCCGCCTTCTGCCCCACCTGCCGGATGCCAAAGGCAAACAGCAGCTTGGACAGGTCATTCTCTTTTGACTTCTCAATGGCGGACAGCAGATTGTCCGCTGACTTTTTGCCCATCCGCTCCAGCTTGGCCACCTCGTCCCGGTCCAAACGGTAGAGGTCGGCGGCCGTCTTTACCATACCGGCGTTCACCAGCCCCTCCACCACCGCAGGACCCAGGCCCTCAATATCCATGGCGTCCCGGCTGGCAAAATGGGTCAGGTTGCGCAGCAGCTGCGCCGGACATTCCGCACCGGTACACCTGATATGCGCACCGTCCTCGTCCCGAACCACCGCCGCGCCGCACACCGGACAGGCTGTGGGCAGCAGATAGGGCGCCGTCCCCGCCGGACGCTTTTCCTTCACCACAGACACAATCTCCGGGATGATCTCTCCCGCCTTCTGGACGATCACCGTATCCCCAATGCGGATGTCCTTCTCTGTGATAAAGTCCTGGTTATGCAGAGTGGCATTGGTGACCGTGGTGCCCGCCAGCCGGACGGGAGACACCACCGCTTTAGGCGTCAACACTCCGGTACGACCCACCTGGATCACAATGTCCTCCACTACGCTCTCCTTTTGCTCCGGCGGGTACTTATAGGCCGCCGCCCACCGGGGAAATTTCGCTGTCTCCCCCAGTGCATCACGCTGTGTTAATCCATTTACCTTTACAACCGCTCCATCGATGTCAAAAGGATATTTCTCCCGCTGGTCTCCCATCTGAAAGATGGCGGACTGAATCTGCCCCATATCTCCGGACAGCTGATAATCGATGACCTTGAACCGTAGGGAGCGCAGCCAGTCCAATCCGGCGCTGTCGGTGGAAAAGGGCGCATGGTCGGTGTATTGGATGTTGAACACCACCATGTCCAGTCCCCGGGCTGCAGCAATCTTCGGGTCCAGCTGGCGCATGGACCCGGCGGCGGCGTTGCGGGGATTGGCAAGCAGGCTCTCTCCCTTCAGCTCTCGCTCCTCATTGAGCCGCTCAAAGGTTTTCCGGGGCATGTAGACCTCTCCTCGGACGATCAGCGACGCCGGAGCATTTTCCAGTTTCACAGGGATGGAACGGATGGTGCGGATATTCTCGGTGACATCCTCTCCCACCTGCCCATCTCCCCGGGTAGCCCCACGAATCAACACGCCGTTCTCATATTCCAGCGCCACAGACAGCCCGTCCACCTTGGGCTCCAGAAGATACTCCGGTTCCGCTCCGCTCTCCCGCACCCGGCGGTCAAAATCCAGCAGCTCGTCAGGAGAAAACACGTCCTGCAAGCTCTGGAGCGGAACCCGGTGGACCACCTCCTGAAAGCTTTCCAGCGCCTTGCCGCCCACCCGCTGGGTGGGCGAGTCTGGGGTGACCAGCTCCGGATGGGCGGCCTCCAGTTCCTCCAGCTCCCGAAGCATATGGTCGTACTCAAAGTCAGTAATTGTGGGCGCGTCCAGCACATAATAATGATAGTTATGTTCATTCAGCACCACGCGGAGCTGCGCGGCCTGAGTTTCAAAATCCATGTCAACCGTTCCCCTTTTCCAAATTCAAATAGGTGTCAGGCGTCTCGCCCACAATCACAGTTTCCGCCACACAGACACTGCTACTGACCGACACAGGAAGAATCTCCCCCGGCAGAAACAGCCGCACCGTCGCTGTAATCTCCAGGCAGACCTGGTGCAGGGTCTGGTTTACCCCAGCAGAGGTAAAGGAATTGACGTAATCCGCCGTCACATCCCCCACCGAATCCACCTTCACCCGCACAAACGGCCCCGCGCCTGACAGCAGCGACTGGTCCATAAGCGAACCTAACGGCACCTTCAAGGCATCGCTGTCCAGTGTGCTCAGCTGCCGCGCAACCGCCTCCACCACCTGCCGTTTAAACCGGCTGTTGGCCGCAATATTGCTGGTGAGCGACGTCACCTTCCCCGCTGAATCCGTAGTTACCGTGACAAAATCACTGTAATTCATGTCATTTTCCTGGAGACAGTTATCCACCGCGATATCAATGGCCTGCGTCATCAAATTGACGGCTTGGCTTGAAGCCTTGGCCTCCAAAACAGGTCTCATCCGTCCGTTCAGCGCATGGAGCAGCATACAGGCCATACCCAGCGCCGCCAGCACAGGCAGCACCGCCATAAGCGGCCCTCTCCGCCGCAGAACAGTGCGCACACGTTTCAGCCTTATATGCAATACAGCCACCCCCTATAGGGCACTGTATGCGACCTACGGCTCGGCCTATGTCAGTCTCTCAGCAGCTCCTCCACCGCCAGCAGAATACCGGTCTTGCCCGATTCATAGGTCAGTCCACCCTGCAAATAGACCGTGTACGGTTTCCGCATGGGCGCGTCGGCAGACAGCTCAATGGACGCTCCCTGGATGAACGCCCCCGCCGCCATGATGACGGGGCAGTCGTACCCCGGCATGTCCCAGGGCTCCGGGGTGACGTAGGAGTCCACCGGCGCTCCGGATTGGATCCCCTTGCAAAAACGCTTTACCGCCTCCGGACCGCCCAGATGAATCATCTGAATGATGTCGTGCCGGACCGTGTCCGACCTCGGCTCCGTCTCATAGCCCAGCAGCTCCATGAGCCGGGCCGCAAATACGGCGGTTTTCACTGCCTGAGCCACTGTATGGGGAGCCATAAACAGCCCTTGATAGAGCAGGCGATTATTTCCCAACGTGGAGCCGCACTCCTTGCCGATGCCCGGACAGGTGAGCCGCATGGCGGCGCCCTCCACCAAGTCCCGCCGTCCGGCGATGTATGCCCCCGTGGGGGCCAGGCCGCCGCCGGGGTTCTTGATAAGCGACCCCACCACCAGGTCAGCCCCCACATGGGTGGGTTCCTTCTCCTCCACAAACTCCCCGTAGCAGTTATCCACCAAAATGGCAACATCCGGGTTGTTTTTCCGCACAATGGCGCAAAGCTCCCCAATTTTATCTACCGACAGGGACGACCGGGTGGCGTAGCCCTTGGAGCGCTGAATCAGCACCGCCTTTACCCGGGGATCGCGTACAGCCTCAGCCAGTCCCTCCCGGTCCGGGGCATCGTTCTTTAACTCCACCTGCCGGTACTCCACTCCGTAGTCGCTGAGGGAACCGTGTCCCTTATTCACAGCCCCCACCACCCCCAGCAGGGTGTCATAGGGCGCGCCCACGGCGGACACCAGCACATCCCCCGCCTTCAGCGCACCGAACAGCGCACAGGTGATGGCATGGGTGCCGTTGACGAATTGGAGGCGTACCAAAGCGTCCTGCGTGCCAAACAGCTCAGCATAGATTTCGTCCAGCTTGTCCCGGCCTAGGTCGTCATAGCCGTAGCCAGTGGTTCCGGCAAAATAGCTCTCCGCCACCCGGTGCGCCTGAAACGCCGCTAATACCCGCTGTGTGTTCGCCTGAGCAATGGCGTCAATGCGGGAAAACTGTTCCTCCAGCCCCCGCTCCGCCTGGATGGACAGCGCCCTGACCCGTTCAGATATCTGTAAAGGAGAATTCATTTACAACTACCACCCTATCTCTCGTTTTGCCCTATTTCTCCAGCTTACAGGCGGCAAATGCCGCCGCCAGACCGGCGCAGGCTTTCACGTCGCCCAAATCCACCATTTCCGTGGGCGTATGGGTATAGCGGCACGGGATGGAAATGCCTCCCGCGTACACACCGCTCCGAGTGCTCTGCATGGGTCCCGCATCGGTGCCTCCAAACTGAAGTACGTCACGCTGGGCAGGAATACCCTTTTCCGCCGCCAGCCCCATCAGTTTTTCCACCAGCGCCGGAGGGCAGATTACGGACCGGTCCATCACCTTTACCGCCGCCCCTTTGCCGCACAGAGCGCTGGCCTGATGCTTGCTCCCTGGTTCATCGTCCGAACCGGTGACATCTACCGCAATGCCATAGTCCGGGTCAATGGCCCAGGCGGCCGTCTTGGCCCCCCGGGTCCCCACCTCCTCCTGGGTGGAGAACACAAAATACACATCATTTTCCGTCTTGCCCAGCTGCTCCATCGCCATGAGCAGAACCAGGCAGGCGATCCGGTCGTCTAGATAGGGGGAGATCACACGCCCCGCCGCCATCCGGGTTGGAGTGTCATACACTGCCGCGTCTCCGATCTGAATCAGCTTATGCGCCTCTTCCATGCTGGACGCCCCGATGTCAATCAGGAGCCCGCTCACCTTCAGCTTTTCCAAATCGGTTCCGCTCTCAGCGCAAATCAGCCCCCTTGTGCCGTTCTGAAACCGCACGGGGGTATATAGTACCTCCTTGGCGCTCACGCCGCCCAGAGCGCCTACGTGGGCAAAGCCCTCTTTATCAATATGGGTGACCACCAGCCCGATGGAATCCATATGGGCGGAAAACATCACCTTAGGGCCGCTTCCCTTTTTGCGGCAGATCAGGTTGCCCAGCGTATCCCGGGAAATCTCATCCACATAGGGCTTCGCCAGTTCCTTTATCACCCGGGAAATCTCCGTTTCACAGCCGGAAGGTCCAAACGCCCCCACCAGCCGGTTCAAATCATTCATCAAATCCATATTGAACCCCTCCTGTCAGCGCTCCGCCATGGCCCGGACAAACAGCCGGGCGAGGGTGAGCACCTGTTCCGCATCAGAAATACTGCACACGCTGCTAGGTGCGTGCAGGTAGCGCACCGCCGCCGAAATGCCGGTGACCCGCACGCCGGCTTTTGTGCGCTGGATGGCCTGGCCATCGGTTCCGCCGGACAAATAATGCTTCATCTGCCAGGGCAAGCCGTTCTGCTCTGCCAAATCCCGCAGCAGTTCAAACAGCTCCCGGTCATAGATGGCGCCTCCGTCCATCCAGGACAGGACGGGGCCCTTTCCCGGCCAGCAGACCTGCCGGTCCGGCTCCAGAGCCGGGGTGTCGGCGGAGGTGGTGCCCTCCAGCACCAGCGCCACCTCAGGCGACACAGAAAAGGTTGCGCCAAAGGCTCCCCGCGCGCCCACCTCCTCCATGACGGTGAACGCAAAGGTACAGTCCATAGGCAGGTCTTCCTCCAGCAGCTTGACCATCGCGGCGCAGCCCACCCGGTCGTCGACAGCCTTGGCCTTGAGCATCCCTCGGCCAAACTCCACCGCGTCGCTGACAAATGTGCATATATCACCCCGCTCCACCTGAGCCAGTGCCTCATCCCGATCCTTTGCGCCGATGTCGATATAAAGATCTGTGAGCTTGGGCGTCTTTTTCCGCTCCTCAGCGGTGGTCAAGTGGATGGCCTTCAAGCCGATGACGCCGGGGATGGCCCTCTCCCCCACCGTCACCTGCTTTCCCAACAAAATACGGCGGTCAATGCCGCCTACGCAGCCGAACTTCAGATAGCCCTCGTCGGTCACCGACTTGACAATAAGCCCCACCTCGTCCATATGGGCACACAGCATCAGCCTGTTTCCCGTCTTCTTTGCGCCCCGCTTGAACACAATCAGGTTGCCCAGCGCGTCCACCCGAACGCTGTCGGCACAGGGCTCGACTCTCTGCCGGATATAGTCCCGCACCTGGTCCTCATGGGAGGACACGCCGGAGAAGGAACACAGCGTTTTCAGCGTCTCAACCACAGTCCGGCCCCTCCTTTCCCAAATCCACGACAAAGGAAGCCAGCAGCCGGGCGCAGTCCTCGATATCGCTCAGCTCCACCACCTCCACCGGGGTGTGCATATATTTCAGCGGTATGGACAGCACGGCGGTAGCAACGCCCTCATTGGCAATCTGCATAGGCCATGCGTTGGTGCCGCTGCTGCGCTCCATGACCTCCTTTTGCACCGCAAGGCGTTCAGCATCCGCCTTTTCCAGCATCCGCCGGGTCATCCAGCGGGTCATATTGGGTCCAATCCCCACCGCCGGTCCGCCGCCCATGACACAGGTTTCGTCCTTAGTGCAGTCCGGCGTTTTGCCGAAGGTCACGTCTACCGCCACACAGAAATCCGGCGCCAGCGCTTGAGCGCCCACCTTGGCCCCTACGCCGTTGAATTCCTCGCAAACGCTGCCCAAAATATACAAATCCACATCCAATTCCTTGTTCTGGAGAAGCTCAGCTGTCCGCACCAGCGCCGCAAAGCAGGCCCGGTCGTCCAGGGCTTTGGCGTGTACCTGACGCGTCCCCAGCGGGCCAAAGCCTGCCCGGTACACCACGGGAGTTCCGACAGGGATGCGGCGCTCTGCCTCCTCCTGGCTCAGACCCACATCTACGAACAGGTCCTTCAGCTCTGGAGCGTTTTCCCGCTCCTCTACCGAAAGCACATGGGGCGGCAGACAGGCTACCACCCCAAGCATCGGCGGCTCGGTGAGGACAGTCACCTCCCGGTCCGGCAGCATCCGGATGTCCACCCCATTGGCCTTGAACCGCAAAAAGCCGTCCTTGTGCCCAGTGACCACCAGCCCAACCTCGTCCAGGTGGGCGTCTAGCAGCAGTTTTTTCGCCCCAGGCCTGCCGCAGCGGCGCACTCCAACCAGACTGCCCATACGGTCGGTCCATACTTGGTCCATCAGCGGCTCCAGCAGCTCTCGGGCCGCTTGAACCGCAGGACCTTCAAACCCGGAGGGTGCGCCCACGGCGCACAGCCGATTTAATATCTGTTCTGTTTCCACTTTTGATACTGCTCTCCTTCCACTGTCATTTCAGCGCATTCACCAATTCCTTGAATCTGTTGCCCCGCTCTTCAAAGTTTTTGAACCGGTCAAAGGACGCGCTGGCGGGAGACATGATAACCACATCTCCCGGCCCGGCCAATCTCTGCGCCTGCTCTACCGCCTCCTTCAGGTCGGCGCAGTCATAGACGGCGGGCTGTCCCTCCCGATATCCAGGGGCAACCAGAGCAGCCGCTTTAATCTTTTCTGCGGTATCCCCAGTCAAAAGAAGAACCTTGACGTGCTCCACAATCTCCGGCCCCAATACGTCATAAGGAATGTGCTTATCATAGCCGCCCGCAATGAGAATGACCTTCTGGGCGAAAGACCTCAGCCCCGCGATGGTCCGGCTGGGGCTGGAGGCAATGGAGTCGTTATAATAACGCACCCCATTCAGCTCCCGCACCAGCTCGATTCGATGCTCCACGCCGCCAAAGGTACGGGCATACTCCCGGATCACCTCATCAGGCACCAGCCCATCCACCGCCGCAATGGCTGCCATGTAATTCTCCAGATTGTGCAGGCCGGGCAAAAGAATATCGTCGCGGGTCAGCACCGGCCTTCCTCCACAATACACCGTTTTGTCCTTCAAGCAGACCCCGCCGGACAGCGCCTTTCTCCGGCTGAATAGTGTAACCGCTCCCCTGGCCTGAGCCGCAAAGCCTGCCGTGATTTCGTTGTCCGCATTGAGCACCAGCCGATCGCCGGAATCCTGATAGGCAAAAATGTTCCGTTTGGCGGCCACATACTCCTCCATATCCTTGTGTACATCCAGATGGTTGGGCGCCAGATTGGTAACCACCGCAATGCCGGGACTCTGCCGTACCGTCATCAGCTGGAAGGAGGACAGCTCCAGCACCACCATATCGTCCGGGCGGATATCGTCTACCTGACACAGCAGAGGATGGCCGATATTGCCGCCGACAAAGGTACGGTAGCCCGCCGCCTTCAACAGTCCCGCAATGATGGTTGTGGTGGTGGTCTTGCCGTCGGACCCGGTCACCGCCACCATGCGGCAGGGGCACAGGTCCAAAAACGCTTCCATCTCCGATGTGAGCTCCGCTCCCGCCGCCACGGCCCTCTCAATCTGGGGCACATCCGGCCTCAAGCCTGGTGTGCGGAAAACCACATCCGCCCCATCCAGATGGTCCAGGTAATCCGGCCCCAGGGCGGCGGTCAGCCCCCGGCGTTCCAGCGTCTCAATGAGGCCGTTGAACTCCTCCCGCCGCCGCTTATCGCATACCAGCACCTTCACGCCCGCGCCCAGCAAGCCCTCTACCAGCGGCCGGTTGGACACACCCAGGCCGATCACCGCCACCTTTTTCCCCTTCAGGGAGTTAAAATATTCTTTCAGCGCCGATTCCATCGGTATCCCCACCTCCATGCACTCGATTTCGCTCTTTCGTATCCCAAAGGTGATTTCACATATTGATGTATTATACCCCATTCAAATCCATTTGACAATCACCTAAAGATGAAGTACAATCAAAATTGCAAGTGCGCTGGACAGCCGCGCGGCCAGGCCGAAAGGCCGTCCGTGAGGAAAGTCCGGGCTCCACAGGGCAAGGATAACGGGTAACACCCGCCGGGGGCGACCCTAGGAAAAGTGCAACAGAAATAGACTACCCATTCCGGAAACGGGGAGGGAAAAGGTGGAAAGGCGAGGTAAGAGCTCACCCAATGGCGTGCCAAGCGCCCATTGCTGTAAACTCTATCCGGAGCAACGCCGTGGGAACACAACAGACCGGCCCGGTCGTGTTCAGGAGGCGGCTGGAGCGCACCGGCAACGGTGCGCCTAGATAGATGGCTGTCTTAAATGACAGAACCCGGCTTACAGGCTCACTTGCACCAGACGGGGGACTCCGGCAGGGGTCCTCCGTTTTCTTGTCCAACTTAGCCTACTATGCAACCTTTATGTCCGCAATTTCTTTTTCTTTTATCCGTTGCGTTCCCTCTTTTAATACTATATAATGTACAAAAGCTTTTTATACAATACAGTTGGGGGGATCTCCTCTTGAGACTTTTGATTCGAGGCGGACGGGCCGTTGACCCTGCCCGCGGCGTCGACGACACCCTGGATATTTTGATCGATGAAGGCAGAATTGTCCAACTGGGCAAGCATTTAGAAACAGACGGCGCCCAGGCTTTAGACGCCTCCGGATTGGCAGTCGCTCCCGGGCTGGTGGACATGCACGTCCATTTGCGGGAGCCGGGATTTGAGGCCAAGGAGACGGTATCCACAGGCTGCGCCGCCGCCGCCCGAGGCGGCGTAACCACGCTGGTGGCCATGCCCAACACCCGGCCTGTTACAGACTGCCCGGAAATTGTAACGCTTGTGCGTGACAGGGCCGCTCCCACCGGAGTGAACGTCCTCCCCGCCGGCGCAGTCACCACCGGACAAGGTGGCCGGCAGCTCACTGACTTTGCTGCTCTGAAAGCAGCGGGCGTCCCTGCTCTCACCGATGACGGCGTCCCCATCCAGAACCTGGCCCTGCTCCGGCAGGCTATGCTTTGGGCAAAGGAACTGGGCCTCCCTCTCCTGGACCACTGTGAGGACCGGGATATGGTGCAGAATTTTGCGGTCAATGAGGGAAGAATCTCCGCTCAGCTGGGCCTCCCTGGCCGCCCCGCCATTGCGGAGGAGCTTCAAATCATGCGGGATGTCATGCTGGCGGAGGAGACCGGAGCCCACGTCCACATCTGCCACATCTCCACCGGCAAAGGGGTAGACATCGTCCGTCAGGCCAAGGCGAGGGGCATCCATATCACCTGCGAGACCTGCCCCCAATACTTCTCGCTCACAGAGGACGAGGTGCTCCATCAGGGGACCATGGCACGGGTCAACCCGCCTCTGCGGACCCCGGCGGATATGGAGGCCATTCGGGCGGGCCTTGTCGACGGCACCATCGACGCCATTGTCACCGACCACGCTCCCCACACTGCCGAGGAAAAGTCTAAACCCCTGCCAGACGCTCCCAGCGGTATGGTGGGACTGGAGACCTCCCTGGCGTTGGCCCTCACCGGGCTGTACCACGGCGGGCTTCTCCCCCTGAGCCGGGTGCTGGCGCTGATGTCCTCTTCCCCCGCCGCCCTGCTTGGGCTGGACAAGGGAACGCTGGACCTGGGCCGGGATGCCGACCTGGTCCTCTTTGACCCAAATCAGGAGTGGACTGTCGACAAAAACCAATTCGCATCCAAAGGCCGCAACACCCCCTTCCACGGCCGGACCATGAGGGGAAAAGTTAAATACACCATTTCCCGGGGAAACATCATTTATATGGAGGGCTGAATCATGTCATTTGATGTATTGCAGGACAAAATCAAAGCCAAAAGGAACCCCACTGTCGCCGGGCTGGACGCCCGGGTGGAATACGTTCCCCCATTCATTTTGAAAAAATATATCGACCTTCACGGCCAGACCCTGGAGGCCGCCGCCGAAGCCGTATTGGAATTTGACAAGGGCCTCATTGACGCGCTGGCAGATATGGTGCCCGCCGTCAAACCCCAGTCTGCCTACTTTGAGATGCTGGGCTGGCGGGGCATGAAAGCACTGGATGAGATCATCGCTTATGCCAAAAGCAAGGACCTGTTCGTCATCGCCGACGTCAAACGGGGTGATATCGGCACCACCGCCGCCGCCTACAGCGAGGCATGGCTGGGAACCACCCAGGTGGGCGGCGTCTCCCACCCTGTATTCGACGCCGACTGCGTCACGCTCAACGGCTACATGGGCTCGGATGCCGTCAAGCCCTTCCTGAAGGACTGCACTGATTGGGACAAATGCGCCTTTGTGCTGGCCAAGACCTCCAATCCCTCCTCAATGGAGCTTCAGGATATAGTAGCCGGGGACCGGCTTGTGTACACCGTCATGGGTGATTTGATCCAGCGCTGGGGCAAGGATACCCAGGGGAAATACGGTTACCAGGCTCTGGGCGCTGTGGTGGGCGCTACCCATCCCTCCGTGCTCAAGGAGCTGCGCCGCCGTTTGGACCGGGTGTTCTTCCTGGTTCCCGGCTATGGCGCCCAAGGCGGAACCGCCGCCGCCGTGCAATACGCCTTCGATGAGCTGGGCCGGGGCGCTATCGTCAACGCCTCCCGCTCCATCATGTGCGCCTGGCAGAAAACCGGCAAGAACGGCGAGGACTACCAGGAGGCCGCCCGGGCCGCGGCGGAAAAGATGCGGGATGAAATCAAGCAGTATGTCACCATTTTGTAAGGAGGGTCATTTATGCCGGTCCAACAGATCTGTACGGTTGTTTCCATGGAACAGCTTGACTCCGTTACCTGGTGGATGGTGCTGGAGGCCGGAAAGATGGTGGAGCAGCACGGCCTGCGCGGCGGGCAGTTTCTGCACATCAAATGCGGCGACGGACAACTCCTTCGCCGCCCCATCTCCGTGGCTATCACCCAGTGGGACGATCCGGAAGATCTCGTCACGCTGATTTTCGAGGTACGGGGTGAAGGCACCCGCTGGCTGTCCCGGCGCAAGGCGGGGGATAAGCTGGACGTACTGGGCCCTCTAGGCAACGGCTTCCACGTGCCGGAGAAAGGCCGCTGCCTCCTTGTCGGCGGGGGCATCGGCGTGCCGCCGTTGATGGAGTATGCGGAGAGCCCCAAATGGTCCAAAACTGCGGTACTGGGCTACCGCACCAAGGACAAAGCCTTCCCCGCTGTGGTCAGCCGCTTCCAGGAGAATTGTGAGCGGACTTACCTCTGCACCGATGACGGCACCCTGGGTCGCTACGGCTTTGTGGACGACCAAGTTCGGGATATCCTTGCAAAGGATAAAGACTTTACAGTTGTTTTGGCCTGCGGCCCCAAGCCCATGCTGAAAAGTGTGGCAAGGGTTGCTGCGGAGTTTGGCATCCCCTGCCAGGTGTCCATGGAAGAGCGGATGGCCTGCGGCGTGGGGGCCTGCCTGGGCTGTGCCATCCGGATGAAGGATGGCACCATGAAGCACGTCTGTAAGGACGGCCCGGTATTCGACGCCGAGGAGGTGGACTGGGATGCGTGAACCATATCATCTTCTTCCCGAGGTCACGGTGGGGTGCGCTGGAAACAGCTGCAAACCGCAACCGACCTTCCCCGCCCCGGAAGAGCCGGACATCTCCCACATCGACCAGTCAGCGGAGCTGGCGGGCGTCATATTGAAGAACCCGGTGGTGGTGGCCTCCGGCACCTTCGGATTTGGACGGGAATACGGACAATTTTTTGACCTGTCCCAGTTGGGCGGCATATGCTGTAAAGGGATAACACTTTATCCAAGAGAGGGCAACCCCGCTCCCCGTATTGCCGAAACTCCCATGGGCATTCTTAACTCTGTAGGCTTACAAAATCCGGGGGTGGACACGTTTATTGAGCATGAGCTCCCCTTCCTGCGTCAATACGACGTGAGGGTCATCGCCAATATTTCAGGGAATTCGCCTGAGGAATACGGCGAAATGTGCGAAAAGCTGTCCGCCGCTGGAGTGGATATGATCGAGGTCAATATCTCCTGCCCCAATGTAAAGGCGGGCGGTCTGGCCTACGGTACCCGCCCTGATCTGGCAGCAGAGGTCACAAAAATGGCTAGAAGTCATGCCTCCGTCCCCGTGATGGTCAAGCTCTCCCCCAATGTCACCGATATTACCGAAATTGCCCGCGCCGTGGCGGACGCGGGGGCAGATGCCCTTTCCCTCATCAACACCCTGCGGGGGATGCGGATCGATGTGAACACCCGCCGTCCCATTTTAAAAATGAATACCGGTGGCCTGTCCGGTCCTGCCGTCCTGCCTATTGCCGTTCGTATGGTGTGGGAGGTGGCAAACGCCGTCAGCTTACCTATACTGGGCATAGGCGGCGTGTCCACCGGAGAAGACGCCGCCCAGCTCATGCTAGCTGGGGCCTCCGCCGTAGCGGTGGGCACCGCCCTGTTTGCCGATCCCTATAGTCCATTGAAGGTGCGGGACGGTCTGGCTGAGATTGCCGCAAGGCAGAGCCTGACCGCAGTCCGGGAGCTCACCGGCGGCGCGCAGCCCTGGTAACAAGAAAGAAGGAATTCCAATGACCACAATCTATCTCATCCGCCACGGTCAGGCGGAGGGCAATTTATACCGCCGCTGTCACAGCTGGCACAACGGCCTGCTCACTCTTAAGGGCCGCGAACAGGTCAAAGCTCTGCAAGAACGGTTTGAGTACGTCCACTTCGACGCAGTATATTCCAGCGACCTTTACCGGGCCATGTCCACCGCCGGCGCCATCTACCGCCCCCGGGGCCTCACGCTGCGGGTAGACCCAAACCTGAGGGAGATCGGCGCAGGCGTCTGGGAGGACGTGATGTGGGGCCAGCTGCTCCACGACCACAGGGAAAGCCTGACTGCCTTTCTGCACTGCGACCCCGCCTGGAGTGTGGAGGGCAGCGAAACCTTTCCCCAGGTCCGCCAGCGCGTCCAAGCCTCGATAGAGCGCATCGCCGCCGCCCATCCGGACCAGACGGTGGCAGTGGTATCCCACGGCTGCGCCATCCGGGCCGGGTTGTCCGCCTGGCTGGGCGTGGATGTGGACGAGATGGGAACTATTCCCCTGGCCAACAACACCGGAGTCGCTAAGCTGGAGGTGGAAAACGGGCAGATCAAGGTGGTCTATTACAATGACGACAGCCATCTGGAGCCTGCTCCTGCACCCCCCAAGGCCAGTAGCGCCTACGGTATTCCCGGCATGGAGCGAAACGCTCTGCGTTTTCGTCCCCTTCTTCTGCCCCAAGAAAAGGAGCAATACATATCCGCCCGCCGGGACGGCTGGCAGTCCAGCCACGGCACCATGGATGGCTTTGATGGAGAAAAGTTCCTTGCTGTAGCGGAGCAAAACAGCGCTCACGACAAAAACTGCGTCCTGCTGGCCCTGCTGGGCGACACTCCCATGGGTGTGCTTCAAATGGACTGGAAGCAGGATGTGGAACAGCAAGTGGGCCGGGTGCCCTTTTTCTATGTGGTGCCGGAGTTCCGCTCCAGAGGCCTGGGCGTCCAGCTGCTGGGGCAGGCCGTGTGCACCTACCGGTCCATGGGGCGGCAGTTCCTGCGCCTGCGCTGCGCACCGGAAAATGAGCGCGCCAAAAAGTTCTACCACGCTCACGGGTTTTACAAGGTGGGAGAGGAGCCCGGCGGCATAGGACATTTGGATACAATGGAAAAATATATCGGGTTGGAGCTGTAAGAGGAGGTATCTCCTATGTATACAATTTTGATCCTGCTCTTGATTTTTCTTCCACTGATAGGCATTCTCTGCTATTTCGGAATTATAACCACCCGGGTTGGCAGCGGCTGGCTAATCGCCGATTTCAGCTTCCCCACCCGGTGGGAAGGAAGGCTTCAGAGCTCCTCCGGCTTATTCCGACGAAACTTTGTGATTTTTCAGAAATACAGTACGCTCGCTGTGGAAATTGAAACGACCTCCGGAACTTTGGATTTTGAGGTAACCGCACCCGACGGCTCCGCCCTATCCCCCACTTCCGGTGTCTATGGGCGGGACGCTTCCATCCTCATCGACGTAAGCCGGCTAAAGCGTTGCTCCGTCACTCTGCGGGCGGACCACTTTGATGGGCAATTTCACATTGGGCTCCAATAAGCGCATTTGAAAAACCGCAGGGCGGCTGGACATATCCAGCCGCCCTGTTTTAATTACCGCATGGCCCCGCCAATATCCCGGGCAGCGTTGCCCACGGCGTCGCCCGCGTCACGGACTGCGTCGCCCGCTCCTTGAACCAGATCGCCTGCGGCGTCGCCGATATCATCCACCATATTTCCGGTGCCGCCGTCCGGCTTCCCGTCGTTGTTTTGGTCATTGGTGCCGCCTGCGCCGCCGCCCTGGGCCGCGTCGTTGCCTACATTGGCGCTGTGTTGAGCACCGCCGCCAACGTCAGCACTGTTCCGAACGTCGTCCACTCTGTCACTGGCTTTGTCATTGTGATCGGACGACACATTATTGCTGGGCTGTTCGGAAGCCGCGCTGTTATTATCACGATTGGCAGAGCAGCCTGTCAGCGCCATGACCATGACACAGGCCATAGAAAGAGCGAAACACTTCAGCTTCATCATTACATGCCTCCTGCTTTTTCTTCATGTTCCCCGCAACTCATTATGTGCCGGTCTGGTCCATTCAAAGCAGGTATTTTTTGTTTTTTTATCCAAACAAAGCTGTTTTGTCTCAGATCTTCGGCAGCTTGCCAGGAAGCGGGCAATGTCCTCGTCCGCAGGAATCGTGCCGGCCATCACGTATCGCGGAACTGCTCATAGTCCAACCATATCAAAGCAGCCGGTCGCGGTACGGGGGTTATGACCAACGCCATTTTGACCGTCAAAATGAATCGTTTGCTTGCGAGTTTGACTGTGACATGAAGGAGACGATGAGCTGGGAACGAGGGATGGTGAATGGAGAAAATGGGTCCCATACGACACTTTTTCCGGCGGCTGGTCTATCTTTGGCACAGACACAGAGTCCATGGAGTTCGCAGGGGATAGGACGTTTGTCCAGGAAATGCTGGAAGTGGTGCGCTGAGCTCTTCCAGCCCTGCGGACACTCCCAAAACAAACGCGGAACTGGCAAACGGGCGGTTATCCACCACGGATGACCGCCCGTTTCAATTTCAAGCCTCCAGCTCCTGGATGAGGTTCACCATCTCAATGGCCCCCACGGCGCAGTCGTAGCCCTTGTTCCCGGCCTTGGTGCCCGCCCGTTCAATGGCCTGCTCAATGTTCTCGGTGGTGAGCACCCCGAACATCACCGGCACGCCGGTCTCCAGCGACACAGCGGCGATGCCCTTGGAAGCCTCATTGCACACATAGTCATAGTGGCTGGTGGACCCCCGGATCACCGCGCCCAGGCAGATCACCGCGTCATACTTCCCGCTTTTCGCCATTTTGGAAGCGATGAGCGGAATCTCAAATGCTCCGGGCACCCAGGCCACATGGATGTCCTCCTCCCGCACGTCGTGGCGGAGCAGCCCATCCATAGCACCGCTGAGCAGCTTGGAGGTGATAAACTCGTTAAAGCGGGAGGCCACAATGCCCACCTTAATTTCCTTGGATACCAGTTTGCCTTCAAATGTTTTCATGATGATGCTTCCTTTCTGCATTTAGTAGCTCAAAATATGTCCCATCCGGGCCTGCTTGGTCCGCAGATAAAACAAATCGTGGGCGGTGGCCGCCATCTGGATGGGCTCCCGCCGGGTAATCTCCAGCCCAAACTCGGACAGCTGGTACACCTTGTCTGGGTTGTTGGTAAGCAGACGCATACTCTTAACCCCTAGCTCCCGCAGAATCTGGGCGCCAATGTAATACTCCCGCTCATCCCCAGCGAAGCCCAGGGCCAAGTTGGCCTCCAGGGTATCCATGCCCTGCTCCTGAAGCTCGTAAGCCCGCAGCTTGTTGATGAGTCCGATGCCCCGGCCCTCTTGGCGCATATACAGCAGGATGCCCCGGCCCTCTTTTTCGATCTGAGTCATGGCAGAGGCCAGCTGCTGTCCGCAGTCGCAGCGCAGGGAGCCGAAAGTGTCTCCGGTGAGGCACTCGGAGTGGACCCGGCACAGCACGTCCTTTCCGTCGCCGATATCGCCCTTCACCAGCGCCACATGATGCTCGCCGTTCAGCCGGTTCACAAAGCCGCAGGCGGTAAACTCGCCATATTTGGTGGGCAGCTTTATGGTGGTCACCCGGTCCACCAACTGCTCGTGGCACTTACGGTAGTTTTGCAGGTCTTTGATGGTGATAAACTTCATATCCCAGCGCTTTGCCAGCTCCATCAATTCGGGCGTGCGCATCATGGTGCCGTCCTCCCGCATGATCTCGCAGCAAAGACCGCACTCCTTCAGCCCCGCCAGACGGCACAGGTCCACGGTGGCTTCAGTGTGGCCCTCCCGCTCCAGAACGCCGTTTTTCTTGGCCAGCAGAGGGAACATATGCCCCGGCCTGCGGAAATCCTCCGGCCTGGTTTCCTCTGCCACGCAGGCCATGGCGGTGACGGACCGCTCGGCGGCGGAAATGCCGGTGGAGGTGGAGGCGTGGTCGATGGAAATGGTGAAGGCGGTCTCATGGTTGTCGGTGTTGGTGCGCACCATCTGGGGGATTCTCAGCCGTTCCACGTATTCCTCCGACATGGGCATACAGATCAGTCCCTTGCCGTGGGTGGCCATAAAGTTGATGTTTTCCGTGGTGGCGAACTGGGCGGCACAGATGAAATCGCCCTCGTTTTCCCGCTCCGGATCGTCCGTCACAAGAATGATTTTTCCCTGCCGCAGCTCTTCCAGAGCCTCTTCTACGGTGTTGAATGGTACCATAATTTCTGTCCCTCCTAAAATCCGTACCGGGACAAGAATTCCCGGGTGATGGCGCTGCCTTCCCGCCGTGGTTGGCCGGTACTCAGCAGCTTTTCCACATATTTTCCGATCACGTCCGTCTCCAGGTTCACCAGGTCGCCCTCCCGGCGCTCCTGTAACACGGTCTGCGCCACAGTGTGGGGAATGGCAGAAATGGAAAAATCCGCCTGCGTGACCCTTGCCACGGTGAGACTGATGCCGTCTATGGCAACAGAGCCCTTCTCCACAATATAGTGCAGCACCTCCGGGGCCGTCCCCACCGTATACCAAACAGCGGTATCGTCCCGGCGTATGTGGAGGAGTTTTCCCAGCCCATCCACATGGCCGGACACAATATGTCCGCCAAAGCGCCCATCCGCCGGCATGGCCCGTTCCAGATTCACATGGGAGCCGGAAGTCAGCCCTGCCAGCGCAGAGCGGTTCAATGTCTCATGCATAACGTCTGCCGAAAAGCTGTCGCTCCCCAGCAACCTGACGGTGAGGCAGATACCGTTGACCGCGATGCTGTCGCCGATTTTGGTACCCTCTAGGACGGTCTCCGCCCGAATGGTCAGGACGGCGGAGTGTCGGCCTTTTTTGACGCGCTCTACGGTGCCGATTTCTTCAATGATCCCGGTGAACATATTCTACCTCGCTTTCCAGCAAAAAGTCCTCGCCTAGCTGGGTAATTGTGGTGTTTTTCAGCCGAAACGCTTCGGCTGGAGACGAAACGCCCAGGCCCTCCACCGGTGTTTTTGCATCCCGGCCACCGAATATCTTGGGCGCGACATACGCCTGCACCTTCTGCACCACGCCGCTTTTCAGCGCGGCCCAATTCAGTGTGCCGCCGCCCTCCAGCAGGACGCTGTCGATCTGCTCCTGCCCCAACATTTTCACGAACTGCTTCAGGTCCACATGATTGCCCTTTCCGCCTACGGTCAGGACACGGCACCCGGCCTTTTCATAGGCTGAGTGCTTTTTATTGTCCGCGCAGCACGTGGCCAGGATGGTGGGCGCTTCCTTTGCGGTGGTCACCACCTGGGCCGTCAGCGGAGTACGCAGATGGGTGTCGCAAATGATGCGGACAGGATTTTTCCCATCAGGCAAGCGGCAAGTCAGCAGCGGATCGTCCGCCAATACTGTTCCAACCCCTGCCATAATGGCACTGTACCGATGCCGCTGCCGTTGGACATGGGTCCTGGCCTCCTCCCCAGTGACCCACTGGGAGGCCCCGGTATAGGCTGCGATTTTCCCATCCATGGTCATGGCGTATTTCATCACCACAAGTGGCTGCGCCGTTTGGATGTAGTGGAAAAACACTTCGTTGAGCCGGTTGCACTCCTCCCGAAGAATACCTTCCACCACCTCCACGCCGTGCTCCCGCAGAATCCTGATCCCCTTCCCCGCCACCAGTGGATTGGGATCCCCAGATCCCACCACCACCCGGCGGATTCCCGCCTCTAGGATAGCGTCGGTGCAGGGCGGCTGGCGCCCGTGGTGACAACAGGGCTCCAGCGTGACGTACAGCACCGCTCCCCTTGGGTCCTGGACGCAGGAGGCCAACGCATTTCGTTCCGCATGGGGCTGGCCGCACCGTTTGTGCCATCCCTGCCCAATGATCTGCCCATCCTTTACGATGAGCGCCCCCACCATGGGATTGGGCGAAGTCCAGCCCAGGCCCTGCTCCGCCAGCTCCAGCGCCAAACGCATATAGTCACGGTCTCTCACATCATCACCTCAAAGCAACACAAAATGCCTTGAACAAAGTCGTTCAAGGCATTGGAAATAGCCGGGGGTCCCCGCGTCCATTAAACAAAAAACTCCGGAACGGTACACCATTCCAGAGCAAAGCCAGGAGCGCGTGGATAAACTCTCCCCACGTCTCACAAATCTTCTTTTTATCCAGACTATACTGTCGGCCTCGGAGTTTCACCGAGTCTGCCTTTCGGCCCGTGGGCTTTACCACCGGTGGGGAATTGCACCCCGCCCTGAAGATTTCTATTCAATTTACAGCATAGTATACACACTTGCGCTGCTCTTGTCAAGCCCCTTCTGGTTGAATGTGAGCATCTATGTATCAGCTAAATCCTTTTCAAAAAGAAAGCGGTCATTTCTTAATGAAATGACCGCTTTCTTTGGTACGGCTGAAGGGATTCGAACCCCCGACCTTTTGGTTCGTAGCCAAACACTCTATCCAGCTGAGCTACAGCCGCATACGCTCCTTAGAGCTTGCTTATAATACCACATCAGTTTGGAAAATGCAAGTGTTTTTTTCTCTTTTTCCAAAATTTTTTTATTTGTGACAAATGCAGGGGCCGGATATATCCATCCAACCCCTGCGCACACTCATCTTGCGGCCCAGCCTGTAAACCGGTGGAGTATAGCAGCCACCTCCGCCCGGGTAGCATCTCCGTTTGGCAGCAGCAAACCGTTGCTGCCGTTAAGAATTCCCGAGCCCACCGCCCAGGAGACGGCCTGCTGCCCCCAGGACGCCACCGCCCCGGCATCCCCAAATCCGGACAGGTTGGCGGAAGCGCTCACATCATAACCCATCCTTTGGGCATAACGATAGAGAATCACCACGATCTCCTGACGGGTCACATGGGAGAAGGGGTCGAAGCGACTGGGTTCCACCCCGGACACCACCCCTAGAGAACCCGCCCAGACCGTTCCCGCAGTGTACCACTGCCCATCAGGAATGTCCCGAAACAGCGCGGAATAATTTACCGCAGGCTCCCCTGCCATACGGTGGAGCACCGTAGTCATCATACAGCGCTGCATCTTATCCTCGGGGGCAAATCTGGTGGGGCTGTCTCCATGAAACAGCCTGTTTTGATACACATAGGCCACGTCGTCGTAATACCACGCCCCCTGCCCTACATCCGTAAAGGGCAGGCTTACCGGAGGCTGCACCGGATCTCCCGCGGCAACGCTCCATTTACCCTCCGCCATCCACTGGGCGGCACTGGAGGCTACTATCAGCGTGACATCCGTTCCCGCCAAATAGCGATGGCCCGCGCTGAGCGCTCCGCCCACAGACACCTCACTGCCTGCCGTGGCGTCTATCAGGGCCCCGCTGCGCACCATACCGCTCCCCGACATCCAGATCAAACCAGAGCCGGTCGTGCCGGTCATGATGTCTCCATTGACCCCCGCCTGGACCGTAAAGGAACCCGCTCCGCCGCTGATCTGCCCCGCCTGGACAGTGGCCTCATTGTAGATGGCCGTGGTATCCCGATCCACCTCCTGCTTCACCGTGGCCTTCAAATCGTTCCAGAAGGTCCCGGTCAAGTAGCTGAGAGACACCAGAATCTCAGACTGGCTGGCAGAAAACGCCGCCAACACCCCTCCTGCCAATAAGACCAGAGCCACCGCACCGGACACAAATTTTTTTTTCATGGTTCCTCCTCAGAAATCATGTAGCTCAAGGTAAGTAAACTGTCGGCAAAATGGACATCCTCAATTTGGACGCCGGGCATATCCTGCTGGGGGAGCTCCACATTTGTAAAGTTCCAGATCCCCGTCACCCCGCACTCAGCCACCCTCCGGGCAGTGTCGCCCGCCACCCCCGCCGGGACAGTGAGCACACATACGCTCACCGGATCATTCCTGAGATATTCCTCCAATGAATCCACATGATGAATCGGGGTTCCGCTCAGCTCCTTTCCAACCAGCTCCGGGTCCACATCAAAGGCCGCCACCAGCTGAAACCCGTTAGATTGAAACGGGAAATTCTCCATCAGCGCCCGGCCCAGATTGCCCGCACCCAGAATTGCCACCGTATGCTTCCGGTTCATGCCCAAAATGTCCGCCACCTCAAGGCGAAGCCGCTCCACGTTATAGCCGTACCCCTGCTGACCAAAGCAGCCGAAGCAGGACAGGTCCTGCCTGATCTGGGAAGCGGTAAGCCCCATGGATTTTGCCAGAAAGCTGGAGGAAATGCGCACGATTCCGCTGCGGCGCAGCTCGTCCAGGTGCCGGTAATACCGGGGCAGACGACGGATAACCGCAGAGGATATTTTATCTTTTTTCATGACACAATCGTTCCTTGCCTAAAGTTTTTCATTCATTTTACCCTAAGCCGGCATGTTTGTCAATTTCATTGATGCGGAATTCACAATTTTCCATAGTTACGCATAGACTGTCTCATATCAAAACAAGGAGGAGTTGTCCATGCCTCAAACAGGCACCCTTATTGTACGCGCCTTTACCTCCCAGGCCCAGCTGCCCGTATCCGGCGCCACTGTCATCATCTCCAGCCGCGAGGAAGACGGCCGCCGCAAAGTATTTTCTATCCAGACCACCGATGAGAGCGGCGGAACCAAGCCCTTTGAGCTGGAGGCCCCCGACGAAGCCCTGGGTCAGGGCCCGGGGCAGGCCGCCCCCTTTTCCAACTACTCTCTGGTTGTGGAGCACCCAGAGTATTTTCTGGCCACCTTTGAACAGCTTCAGGTGTTCCCCGGCATCGAAACGGTGCAGAACGTTCCCCTGGTCCCCCTGCCCCAGCCCTCCACAGGCGGTAACTTCACCGATCCGGTGGTAGTCACCCCCCAGCCATTGTAAGCGGCCCCACATAAGGAGGTATCTATGCCTGTTACAGTCACGCCCTACATACCGCAGACCATCACCGTCCATACCGGCCCGGCCAACCAGTGGGCCGAAAATGTCACCGTCCCCTTCTCGGACTACATTAAGAATGTAGCCTCCAGTGAAATCTATCCCACCTGGCCGGAAGCCGCCCTCCGGGCCAACATTCTGGCCCAGATATCCTTTGCTCTCAACCGGGTGTATACAGAATATTACCCCAGCCGAGGCTACGATTTCGACATAACTGGCTCCACCATCAATGACCAAAAGTTCATTAAGGGCCGCAGCATTTTCGACAACGTAGCAAAAATCGTGGATGAGCTGTTCACCACCTACATCCGCCGCAAGGGCTTTGTAGAGCCCCTGTCCGCTCGGTTCTGCAACGGCACCACCGTCACCTGCGACGGACTCTCCCAGTGGGGCAGCGAAGCGCTGGCCCGCCAGGGCAAAAGCTATCTTGAAATTCTCCGCCATTACTACGGGGACAACATTGAGCTGGTGTCCAACGCCCCCATTCGAGACATCGCCTACTCCTATCCCGGTTACCCCTTGCAAAACGGCTCCTCTGGCAATTATGTCACGGTGCTTCAGGTGATGCTCAACCGCATCTCCCTCAATTACCCCGCCATTCCCCGCATCACTCCGGTAGACGGCGTTTTCGGCGCCCAAACCGAGGACGCCGTCAAGCGCTTCCAAGGCATCTTCAACCTCACTCCTGACGGCATCGTGGGTCAGGCCACCTGGTATAAGCTGGTATTCCTCTATGTAGGCGTCACCAACCTGTCGGAGCTGGTAAGCGAGGGCCAGCCCTACACCCAGATCCAGGGTCCCGCCTCCGGCGTCACTCTCCGGGAGGGCAGCACCGGCATCTCCGTATCCGCGCTGCAATACTTCATCTCCATTATCGGCCAGTTCAATTCCGACGTACCCGTGCTGGCCATCGACGGCATCTTTGGGCCCAAAACCGCCGCCGCAGTCAGCACTGTTCAAGGCCTGCTGGGCCTGCCCGTCACCGGCACGGTGAACGATACCACCTGGCAGCGCATCTATGACGAATATCTGGGCATCGCCCGTACCGTTCTGGCCGGAGCCAACCTGCCCACCGGAACACAGCAGATTCAACAGTCGGTGCAGGCGGGCCAGTTCCCGGGCTATAACCTCACCTTTGGAAACTCTGACGCCTGAAAGGAAGGGAACTATTATGAATGAATCCAGCACATCTGAAATGAACGAGGCCCAACACAGCAGCCAGCCCGTCCGCTCCCTCCAATATATGCTCAATCAACTGGCCATTCACAACAGCACCTTGACCCGGCTGGCGGTAGACGGCGTCTTCGGCGAACGCACTCTGGAGGCCGTCATGGTATTTCAGCGGGAATATCACCTTCCTGTAAACGGCGTGGTGGACTTGAACACCTGGAACACCATCCGGACGGCATATTTCCAGATCGAACTGCTCTATGGCTTTCCTCCAGCGCTGAATGTACTGCCCAGCGGCACGTACACCGCAATTGAGGGCACAGAGTGTCACGCCATTCTCATTGTTCAGGCCATGTTCGGCTCCCTTACCAAGGTGATGACCAACTTCAGCCCCTGCCTGTTCAACGGCTGCAATGACGGCGACACCCACAAAAACATTCGGGAGATCCAGCGTCTGGCTGGGCTGCCCATCACCGGCACGCTGGACCGCTCCACCTGGGCCTATATGGTCCAGCTCTACCAGGCGCTTGTCACCAGAGGCTGAGCCGTCAAATCCCCCTTGCCATTTCTCCTCCGATTCGATATAATATCCTATAACGTCAAGCAGACGCAAGGGAGGTATCCATATGGCTGGATTTATCCATGATAAGCTGGACATCAAGCTGCTGGTGCTATACATTATGGACCGGGTGGCCGCCGCCATTGATTTTGCCACTCTCACGGATTTGTCCATGTGTGACAGCGGCGTGGATTACTTCCAATTTGCTGAGGCGGTATCTGAGCTGACCGAAAGCGGCCATCTGGACCAGCAGGAGGAGTTCTACGCCATCACCGACAGGGGCCGCCGGACCTGCGCCGCCGGAGAGAGCAGCCTCTCTCCCGTCATACGGCAGCGGTGTGACCGTCGGCTGGCACCCCTGAATCAGGCACTGAAGCGTAAGGCCCAGGTGCGGGCCCAGGTTGGGGAACAGCCCCTGGGCTTTGACGTGCGCCTGTCCATGGCCGATGACCAGGGCAGCCTGTTTTCGCTGACCTTGCTTGCCCCCACCCGGGAAGACGCGCAGCACATTGCCGACGGCTTTCTGGAGCACCCGGACCGGGTGTACAATGGACTGCTGGGCGTACTGCTTACTAATGATGACAGGGGTGAACGCCATTGAATTTTATGGGCTTTCCCATCTCCAACCTGTTTCTCTATTTCATCCTGTACGCCTTCCTGGGTTGGGTGATGGAGACCTGCTACTGCTCCATCATGGAGCACCGTCTGGTATCCCGGGGCTTTCTTTACGGCCCAATTTGCCCCATTTACGGCGGCGGGGTCACGCTGATGATTCTGTTTTTCACCCCGCTGAAAAGGAATCTGGTGCTTTTTTATATTGTGGCCGTGGTGGTTATGACCTCCTGGGAATATTTTGTGGGCTGGATGCTGGAGGTCACCACCCATGTGAAGTATTGGGACTATTCCCAATATAAATTCAACCTGAAGGGCCGGGTATGCCTGTGGGTAGCCCTGACTTGGGGCGTACTGTCCTACATCGTGATTTTCTTTATCCACCCCCCTATTCAGTCACTGGTAGAAGACCTGCCCATATGGCTGGAGTTCATGCTGTGCGGTGCCTTTTTGGCGTTACTGGCGGTGGACGCCACCCTCACCATCCGGAACCTTGTGCTGGTGGCCATGCATGTGGAAAGCGTCACTCAGCTGGGACAAGAGTTCCAGCTCCAGGCGGCGCTTGGAAAGGCCGAGCTGGAGGACAGCGTCGCCGCCCTGCGGGAGCGCTACAGCGAACAGGTGGCTCAGCTGGAACAGGTCAGCCGCCGTTTCCGCAACGCCTACAGCACCATGAGGGCCGGACGCCGGTATTCCGTCAGTCACGAGGATATTTTGGCCGCTGCCGCGCTTGCAAAAGAAGAACTGCTCCGCCGCAAGAACACACTGAAAGCCCGCCGCGGCAGGCACTAAGCGGCAAAGCTATAAAAATGACCCGCTGAATTGCTCCGGCGGGTCATTTTTATTTTTCTTGTTTGGATTCAGCGCTGACCCTTGTCGTAAGGAATACCCTCCGCCTTGGGCGCGCGGGACTTCTTGGAAGTAAAGGCCAGCACCACCAGCGTGATGAGATAGGGCAGCATCCGGTAAAAATTGGCGCTGATGCCCAATTCCTTCAGCATATACACGCCGTCGCCGTTGATGTCGATGCTGGTATAGGAGGCGGCGATGCACTTGAACAGACCGAACAGCAACGCAGCGCCGGCAATGTTCAACGGCTTCCAGTTGCCAAAGATCATGACGGCCAGGGCCAAGAAACCGAAGCCGGCCACATCGCCGTTGGCGGCACAGTTGGCGGTAGTCAGAGCATATACAAAGCCCCCCATGCCTGCCAGGGCCCCAGAAATTGTGGTACCGGCGTACCGCATTTTATAGACATTGATGCCCAAGGAGTCGGCAGCTTGAGGATTTTCGCCGCAGGAGCGCAGCCGCAGTCCGAATTTCGTCTTATAGAGTAGAATGGACAGCACCACAAACAGAATGATACACACATAGGTGGCCATGTAAACTCTGTGGCCAAAGGTTTCCCCAAAAAAGCCGATATCAGTTTTCGGGTCGATGCCGAAGGTGGTCTTTTTGATCATAAACCAGCTGGCCGCGTCACCCTCAATCATGCCCAGGGTGTTTTGGTTGGCGATGATGCGGATGAGGAACAGTACCAGGGCGGGAGCCATCAGGTTCAGCGCAGTTCCACCAATGGTCTGGTCCGCCCGCAGGTTCACTGAGGCAAAGGACAGCAGCAGTGAGAACACCGCGCCCAGCGCTGCGGCCCCCAGCATGGCCAGCAGCTCCAGCCCCTGCATAGCCAGCCAGTTTCCGGCGGCATAGGCCTCGCTGAATATCTCCATCCCCTGCATGGTTCGGACAAAGAGAACCCCGGTAAAGGCGCCAAAAATCATAATGCCTTCCAGCGCCAGGTTGATGATGCCGCTGCGCTCCGCAAACACACCGGCCAGCGCTACAATCAGCAGAGGGACGGCATAGAGCAGCGTCTGTTGAATCAAAAACGTCATACCTGCGCCCCTCCTTTCTCAGCATGTCCCTCATCCACCGGTTCCTTCTCCGTGTCCAGTGGCGGACTTTCCGTTTCCGGCTGGTCCTTGGCGGAAACTACAGGCTTGCTCTTTTTGCGAGTATTCAGCATCATCTTGATCAGCAAAGAGAAGGCGCTGAGATAGACAATGACAGAGATAATCACATCGGTGATATACTCGTTGTAGGCGGTCAGATTGGTCATCTGAAGGCCCACGATGTTCAGCATGGACATGAAGCAGCCGGTAAAGATCACGCCGATGGGATGGTTGGCCGCCAGCAATGCCACCGGAATGCCGTTGAACCCCGTAGCGGGCAAAGTCTGATAGGTGGACCAGAAAAACTCCGTATTACCCGCCAGACAATACAGCGCCGCGCCCGCCCCGGACAGCGCCCCGGCAATGCCCATGGACAGCACAATATTCCGCTTGTCGTTGATGCCAGCATATCGGGCGGCATGACGGTTAGAGCCGCAGGCTTTCATCTGATAGCCCAGCGTGGTCTTGGTCATCAAGATGTACACCCCGATGGCAATGAGGATGGCCACCAGAATACCCGCGTTGACCTGAGAGCCGGGAAAGAGCTTGTCCAGTCCCATTTTAGCGGTCTGCACGCCGTTGCCGTCCACATAGGTCCACACCCCATCCACCATGGTCCGGCCATAGGCGGTTTTGTAGACATAACCGCTCTTTGTGTTTTCCACGGTATTTTGGAACATGGTATTGGCTTCAAAAAACCAGGTCACCAGGTTGGCGGCGATCCAGTTGGTCATGATGCAGGCCAGCACCTCATTGATATTGAGAAACGCCTTCACAATGCCTGGAACACAGCCCCACAACGCGCCCGCCAGCATACCGCCCAGGAACGCCAGCAGCCAAATGAGGGGGCTGGGCAGTGCGGCGGACGGGATAGACAAAGCAATGGCTAGGGTGGCCATGGTACCCATCAGATACTGACCGGGGGCGCCAATGTTGAACAAGCCCGTCTTAAAGGCCACCGACACAGACAGACCGGTGAGGATCAGCGGCGTGGCTCGGAACAGCATATTGCCGATGCTCTGGGGATTGACGCCCCAGGTCAGCGCACCCGCCGCGTCCCGGCCGGTACTGAACAGGCCGAAGAAAATCAAGCGGATGCCCTCCCAGGCGCTGGCCAGGCCCAAGTTGCTGCTGAGCAGACCCATTACCAGAATCAGGAGACTACCCACCACCAGCCCGATGAGGATGGAAATCAAGGAGGCAATGACGGTTTTTGTCCCGTCCTTCTGCCAGAGATTTGGTCCACTATTTTTCATGCCGGCCGACCTCCCTCCTCCATGCGTTTCGCACCCGCCATATACAGGCCAAGCTCCTGCACATTCGTCTGCTTGGGATCGAACTCGCCCACAATCTCACCCTCATACATCACCAAAATGCGGTCGGACAGGTTCATTACCTCGTCCAGCTCCAGGCTGACCAGCAGCACCGCGCGGCCCTTATCCCGCTCCGCCACCAGTTGGCCGTGGATATACTCAATCGCGCCCACATCCAAGCCACGGGTGGGCTGAACGGCCACCACCAGCGGCTTCTCCCGATCAAGCTCCCGGGCGATGATAGCCTTTTGCTGGTTGCCGCCGGACATGGACCGAGCAATGGTAATAGGCCCCTGGCCGGAGCGCACGTCATACTGCTCAATAAGCTCCTCGGCGTACTCCCGCACCGCGCCTTGGTTGATAAAACCGGCTTTCTGGAACCTGGGCTCGTCGAAACGCTGGAGCACCAGATTCTGCTCCAAGGTAAAGTCCAGTACCAAACCGTGCTTGTGCCGGTCCTCCGGGATGTGGCTCATATCACTGCCCCGATGGCGGATGGATGCGTGGGAGATGTCCTTTCCGCACAGGGTAACAGTGCCGCCGGAGCTTTTTTCCAGCCCGGTGAGTCCATAGACCAGCTCGGTCTGGCCGTTTCCGTCGATGCCCGCGATGCACAAAATCTCCCCTGCACGCACATCAAAGCTGACGTGGTTCACCGCGTTGCGCTTGTGGGCCTTTGAGGGCACGCAGAAGTCCCGCAGAGACAGCACCGCCTCGCCGAGCTTGGCGGGCTCCTTTTGGACCTCCAGCTGCACCGAGCGGCCCACCATCATATCGGACAGAGACTGCTTATCCGTATCCTTGGCGTTCACAGTGCCGATGTACTTGCCCTTGCGCAGCACAGTGACCCGGTCGGACACCGCCATGATCTCGTTGAGCTTGTGAGAGATGAACAGGATGGACTTGCCCTCCTTAGCAAACTCCTTCATGGTGTCCATCAGCTCATCGATCTCCTGGGGCGTAAGAACGGCGGTGGGCTCGTCAAAGATGAGGATCTCATTATCCCGGTAAAGCATTTTGAGGATCTCAACCCGCTGCTGCATTCCAACGGTGATGTCCTCCACCTTGGCGTCCAGGTCCACCTTCAGCCCATAGCGCTCAGACAGCGCCTCCACCTTGGCCCGGGCTTCCTTCTTTTGCAGGAATCCCATTTTAGTGGTCTCCGCGCCCAAAATGATGTTGTCCAGCACGGTGAACACCTCAATGAGCTTGAAGTGCTGATGCACCATGCCAATACCCAAGGCCGTAGCGTCGTTGGGGTTGTTGATCTTGACCTCCTGGCCGTTCTTTTTGATGACCCCCGCCTCCGGCCGATACAGGCCGAACAGCACGCTCATCAGCGTGGACTTCCCCGCTCCGTTCTCTCCCAGCAGAGCATGAATCTCCCCCCGCCGGAGCTGGAGCGTAATGTCGTCATTGGCAATAATGCCCGGAAACTCCTTGGTGATGTGCAGCATCTCGATGACATGTTCCGTTGCCATAACCCTTCTCCCGCCTCCTTCTCTCTTACTGAAAGACCGAAATTTCGTGTCTTTTATTTATTATAAATCATATTGGGTCAAAACACAAGAAATTTATCTATCCTGCACAAAAGAAAGCGGAGGGCGCTTACGCGCCCTCCGCTTTGCAAAGGCAGATATCAATCGGTGTTCAAAATCACGTTGGTCCACTCGGTATCGGTCAGCTTGGCAAAGTCGGCCTCAGTCTCCATGCTGTCCACGACCAGCTTGCCGGAAACCATGTCGGCCAGCTGAGCCTCATACTCCTCGACGGAGTAGTTCTTCATGCTCCAGGTGGCGGTGGGCAGGCCGATGGCGTCGTCCTTGGCGCCCAGAGAGGTGGCGGTGCCGCCAATCTCGTCAAAGCTGTTGTCATACACCTTGGCCACGGCCCACTGCACGGCGCTGGACAGGCCCTTCATGGCGGAGGTGACAACATAGTTGGACTCGAAAGACTGGTCCACGTCCACGCCGATGACAAAGCCGTCATTGGCACCGGCAGCGGCGACGATGGACTGGAACATGGAGCCGCCGCAGGCAAAGACGATCTCAGTGCCGGTGTTGTACCAGCCGCTGATCATGGTCTGCAGCTCGCTGGAAGCCTGGAAGGAGGCGCCGTACTGCCAGGAGTAGTTGATCTCAACGGTCTTGTCCATCTCGGCAGCCGCCGCGTTGGCGCCCTGCACGAAGCCGTAGCCGAACCGGCAGCAAGCCGGGTTGGTGCCGCCGCCGCCGCCGGAGAAGCCCAGCTTCTCATAGCCTTCCTTGACCACGGCGTAGCCGGCCAGATAGCCGCTCTGATGCTCCGCGAAAGCGATAGCGGCCACGTTGTCACAGCCATCGATGGGGGAGCCGTCGATGAAGATGAAGGGCACGTCGGGGAACTCGGCGGCGGCCTTCGACAAAGCGGCGGTCTGCATGAAGCCGGCGCACACAACAACCTCAGCGCCGCCGTTCACGGCGGCCTTCATGGCGTCGTAGCGGTCATCGTCCGTAGCCGCGTCGCCGTTGGCGGGCTGGTAGTACTTGTAGCTCTTGTTGTTGGCAGCGGCGTAAAGCTTCACACCGTCAAAGGTGCCCTGGTTGAAGGACTTGTCCTTCAACTGGCCTACATCAGTGATGAAGGCCACCTGATACTTGCCGTCGGAGGAGGTCATGGAATCCTCAATCTTGTCGGGGTCGGTCTCAGGGGCGCCGGGGTTCTCCTCGCCGCCCTGCTCGGGCGCGTCGCTCTCCTCCGTGCCGGCCTCACTGGCAGGAGGCTCACTAGCGGGAGGCTTACTGGTGTCTTCGTTCCCGGAATTGTTGCTGCTACACGCGAACAGGCTGACCATCATAGCCAGAGCCAGCAGCATTGCAAAGAGCTTTTTCATCGCATACATTCCTTTCTTTTCATCTTTTTTGAACGGCGGAAGCCGTTCTCACTCCCCGTCCTCAAAAGAGCGGGAACTCAACATCTGTGCTCCCGCCCCTCGGACGAACCCATTATATCGCGCCCTGCCACAAAATACAAGGATTATTTGCAATATACACGGATTTTTCACAATTCTTGACGAAATGCACGGCTTAGTAGCCCTGCGCCTGCTGTCCCTTCACCAGCTTGACGATACGGCTGGTGCCCAGGCGGTCCGCGCCCAAAGCCTGGAAGTCCGCCGCGTCCTGGAGGCTGGAGATCCCCCCCGCCGCCTTGATTCTCACGTGGGAAGCCACGTTGGCCTTGAACAGGGCCACGTCCTCCCGGGTAGCCCCGGCGGTGGAAAAGCCGGTGGAGGTCTTGATATAGTCCGCGCCACTTTCCGACACAACCCGGCACATACGCACCTTCTCCTCCTCGGTGAGCAGGCAGGTCTCGATGATGACCTTCAGCACCAGCTCTCCGCAGGCGGCCTTGACGGCTTTGATCTCGGCCAGCAGGTCGTCCCACCGGCCGTCCTTGGCCCAGCCGATATTGATGACCATGTCGATCTCCTTCGCCCCATTGGCGATGGCGTCCTTGGCCTCGAACACCTTGACGGCGGTGGTGGAATAGCCGTTGGGAAAGCCGATGACGGTGCACACGGGGAGCTTGTCCTCCAGGTATTCCGCCGCCTGCTTTACATAGCTGGCCGGGATGCACACACTGGCACAGCCGTAGGCGGCTCCGTCGTCACAGATCTGCTTGATCTCCTCCCAGGTGGCGGTCTGGGTGAGCAGAGTGTGGTCTACCGCCGCTAAAATGGCCTTATTGTCCACTGGAATCACCTCATTATAATAGTATAGCTTTATTGTACTATGGACAGGCTGAAAAAGCAAGGTTCTCCCTTGTTTTGACGCTAATTTGATTTACGCAACCGCCAGTTGTCAAATTGGACACTGTTTTTGGTTGCCATATCCACTGGTTTTTGCTAAGATAAAGCTGTCCAAAGGCGCCGGACAGTTTTTCTTTGGAGGTATCGCAATATGGATTTTCGAGAGCGCTTGTTTGACCTGCGCCGTCAGGCCGGACTGAGTCAAGAGGAGCTGGCCAACCTGGTGGGAGTCACCCGGCAGGCAGTGCAGAAGTGGGAATCGGGCACGTCCCGCCCGGATATGGACAACCTGGTGTCCCTGGCGGAGTATTTCAATGTATCCCTAGACTATCTGATCGCAGGCAGGGAACCCACTTCCCCGTCCGCGCCCACCATCATCAACAACTACTATAATGAAGAAGCGCCGGCGCATTATGAATACAAAAGCAAACGCACCCTGTTCGGCCTGCCGCTGGTCCATATCAACTGCGGCTTTAGCCGCAATCATTGGGCCCGGGGAATCATCGCCATCGGCAACGTCGCCACAGGGTTCGTCGCTCTGGGCGGCATAGCCTTTGGCCTGTTCACCTTGGGCGGCATCGGTGTCGGGCTGCTGCTGGCTCTGGGGGCCATATCCATCGGCGCAGTCTCCATTGGCGGAATCGCAGTGGGATTGCTGGTCTGGGGCGGAATTGCGCTGGGCTGGCTGGCCGTAGGCGGTATGTCCTTGGGCGTATATGCCGCCGGAGGCGCGGCGGTGGGTTCTCAGGTTGCTGTGGGCGCAGCTGCGGCATCTCAACGGCTAGCCATTGGGATGGACGCCGAGGGCGCTCAGGCCATCCTGGTCCCATTGGAGGGGCTGAAGCCCCTCCAACTGGCTAAGGCCTGCGCCGCCATCGACGCCGCCTGCGCGGGTGCGCCTGGCTTTGTCCCCTGGCTGTTAAAGCTGTTCCTCTGATAAAAAATACGGCGGGTCCAGTCGGGCCCGCTGAATTTTTATTATTATAGTTCAACATTTGGTTGATTTTTGGCAACAATGCCGTTATTGAATTCAACCATTGTTTTTGCTATCATACAACCATTAAGCGAAACGAGGTGCTTTTATGGCAAATGTGTTGAGTGAACGCATCGCAGAGCTGCGCCGCGAGCGCGGATTCACCCAGGAGCAGCTGGGCCAGCTAGTGGGCGTGTCCGCCCAGGCGGTGAGCAAATGGGAAAAGGGCGGCGCGCCGGATGTGGAGCTCCTCCCCGCCCTGGCCGACCGGCTGGGGGTGACCATCGACGGCCTCTTCGACCGGGAGTGCGGCGAAACTGTGGATGTTCAAAAGGTCGTTGGCCGCTGGCTTCTCTCCCTTCCCGATGAAACGCGGCTGAGCCAGGTCTGCCGTTTGCTCTGGGGGGCGTTCGGCGGCATTTTCGGCGGCAAGGTGGAGATGCCCAGGGTGGACTACCTGGATCACGGCGAGCACTATCTGGATCTGGAGGACAACCATGGCCTGAAGAACAAGCTGATGCTCAGCCAGATTCGGATGGGCGGCGGAATCATGCTGGACCTGCACGCGGAGGATTTCTCCTTCGCCACCATTTGGCCGGAGCCCCAGGAGGGCTACGCCGCCTACTTCGCCCCAAAAGACCAATACCGCCGCCTGTTCGAGGTATTGGTCAAGCCGGGCTGTTTGGAGCTGTTGGAATATATGTACAGCCGGAAGAGGCATTTTTACATTCCCAATGCGATGGCCGCCCCGCTGGGCCTGCCCTGCGGGCAGGTTGAATCCCTCATGGAGGAACTGAGCCGGCTCGCCATCCTGGATTCAATGGAATTGGAGCTGGAAAACGGAATGGTGAAGGCCTACTCCACCTATGAGGACGGGGCGTTCGTCCCCTTCTTCTATATGGCCCGGTGCTTAATGCAGGCGGGGCTGAATATGATAAACCTGTTTGACCGAAACGACCCCATTCTGCGGGGCGCAAGCTGGAAGGATTCGGAGGAAAGCGATCATGAATAAGAGAACACCCTCCGCCCAAGCCTATTTCCGGGCCTTTTATCAGGGCGGCAAGCTGCTGTTTACGGCGGCTCTCCTCACGTCGGCACTCATGGTGCTTATGCACCTTATGGCGTCCTGGATGCTGGGCGAAATCATCGATATCATCGCGCTGGAGGATCTGGACCGGCTGTGGAACCTATTAAAGCTGACGGCAGTTTTCTGCGCCGTTTTCTTTGGGGTACAGCTGTGCAATGCCCGAACACGGTCCGCGTTCATCCGGCAGGCGCTGACCGGGTATAAGTCTCTGGCCTTTTCCCGCCTGTCTCAAAAGAGAATCAGCGCCTTTTCCCAGGAGAGCACGGGCCGATATCTGTCCATCCTGACCAATGACGTGAATACCCTTGAGGAAAACTACCTGAATCACTTTTTTGACCTGGTATTTCACGGTGTTATGTTTATCTCTACCCTGATTATGATGTTTTGGTTCAGCCCTACCCTGACCATTGCCGCGATTCTCCTGTGCCTGCTGCCTCTGGCCACGGCACTGCTCATGGGCCAGCCGCTGGCTGCGCTGGAAAAGACCGTCAGCGACCAAAACGAGGGCTTTGTGGCCCGAGTCAAGGACCTGCTCAACGGTTTTTCCGTCCTCAAAAGCTTCAAAGCGGAGGCGGAGGCCCAAAAGCTTTTCTCCGCAGCCAGCCTGTCCGCAGAGGACGCCAAGCGGAACCGGCGCTGGTATGAGGGTCTGCTCACCTCTGTCGTCAGCGGCTTCAGCTTTATCATGCAGTTCGGCGTATTTTTCATCGGCGCGTACCTGGCCATTCGCGGGGACATCACCGCCGGAACGGTGATGATTTTCCTGAACCTCTGCAACGGCCTCCTCTCCCCCATTCAGACCGTTCCGAAATACTGGGCCAGCCGCAAGGCCGCTGCCGGGCTGGTGGAAAAGCTGGCCCAGGTCACCGAGGAGAATGCCGGTCGGACCGGCGAGCCCATCCCCCCCGTCCTCAGCGACAGCATTTGCCTGGAGCATGTCACCTTCGGCTATGAACCGGACCAGCCCGTCCTCAAGGACCTGTCCCTCCGGCTGGAGCCGGGGAAAAAATATGCCCTGGTAGGCGGCTCCGGCTCGGGCAAGTCCACCCTGCTGAACCTGCTCATGGGGGCCTATGACGGATACCACGGCTCCATTGCCATCGACAGTCGGGAACTGCGGGAGGTTGACCCGGACAGTCTCTATGACCTGACGAGTCTCATCGGCCAGGACGTGTTTCTGTTTGACGACACCATCCGAAACAACATCACCATGTTCCGGAATTTCCCAGACTCTTTGGTATCAGAAGCTGTGAAGTGTTCCGGCTTGTCAGGGCTTTTATCCCAGCGGGGAGAAAACTACCGATGCGGCGAAAATGGCGCTGATCTGTCCGGCGGGGAGCGCCAGCGGGTATCCATCGCCCGGTGTCTGCTCCGGGAAACGCCGGTGCTTCTGTTGGACGAGGCCACCGCCGCTCTGGACAATCAGACCGCCTTTGCCGTCACCGACGCCATTCTGCATCTGGACGGGCTCACCCGGCTGGTGGTCACCCACCGGCTGGAAGCCGCGTTGATGGAGCAATACGACGAGATCGTGGTCCTCCGGGACGGCCGAGTCCGCGAGCAAGGCACCTTCAGCCAGCTGATGGAGCAAAAAGGTTACTTCTATTCCCTGTTTACCCTGGCAGGGTAGGCAAAGCCCTCCGGTGATACCGGAGGGCTTATTTTATCGGTCCAGCAGTCTCGCAACAGTTGTGCGGCGCACCTTCATTGCACTTTTGGGGCAAAACTCCTGACAGCAGAAGCAGCGAATACATTTTTTGCGGTTGATGCCCGGCTTGCCGCCCTTCAATGTGATGGCGTCGGCGGGACACACTTCCCGGCACACGCCGCATCCCACGCATTCAGCGGATTTGACCTGGGGCCGTTGGGTCAACAGCTTCTCCATAATCACTCCTTTCATCCGCTTGCGCAGGCTTGTTCCATCTCCCCGAAACAGGTGACTGTTGCTAGTGGCAATGCGCTGAAAATCCGAAATCGCAAAGGCGGCGGGGTCGCCCTCCACCGTCAGCTCCGCCGCTGACGGCGGAATCAGTCCCCGTTCCAGCGCCGCTTCCAGGGTGGGCACCTCCTCCCGTTTCAGCCCGATCAGTCCGGCACACACCAGATCCACCTTGTGGGGGCTGTCTCCCGCCAGCAGCGCCCCCATGTGCCGGGGCGTGCCTCCGGTGGGGCCGTTGCCCTCCATACACTCCACCGCGTCTACGATGGTGAGTTGCGGCTTGAAATACTCGTTCAAATCCACAATCATCCGGGCAAAATCCCTCGGGTCCGGGTAGCGGAAATGGCTCTCCGGCTTCACCGTGCCCGGGATACTCCCGAACATATTTTTTGCCCCGCAGGTCATAGCCATCATACCGTGAGTTTTCAGCTTACAGAAATCAATGATGGCGTCCGCTCCATCCAAATAAGACGTGTAGCGAAACTGACGGCATACCTTTCCCTCTGGAAACCGCGCCTCACTCTCCGCAAAATTCTGATTCAGCCGTCCGCCGCATTGCTCTACCGCCTTCATCCCTGCAGCGGCGTATACTTTATTCACAAAGGCGGCATTGTACAGCCCGCCGGGGCTGTCCCCCACCACCACGTCCGCCCCCTGCTCCACAAGCATCCGTATCAGCGAACACAGCAAGCCGGGATGGGTCGTTGCCGCCTGCTCCGGCTTGGCGGAGGTCACCAAATTCACCTTGATGACAATTCTCATCCCCGTACCTACCCACTCCAGCCCGCCCAGCGGTTCCAGCACCCGCTCCAGCGCGGTCCTGGTCTCTCCCTCCGAATAATCCGCGCAAGGCACAATTACCACATCAGGCTTCATCGCATTCACCTCTGATTGAAAAAGGCTGCCGCATCTGCGACAGCCTTTTCAGAAATCCAATTGGGAGCTTACTCCTCCACGGACTCCTCGTCCTCGTTGTCCACAGAGGCAGACTCCAGCAGGGCGCGGATGGACAGGGAAACCTTCTTGTTCTCCTCGTCAATGGCGGTGATCTTAGCGTCCACAGTGTCGCCCTCGCTCACCACATCGCCGGGCTTCTCCACCCGGTGATCAGCCAGCTGGGAGATATGGATCAGGCCGTCCACACCGGGAACAATTTCGGCGAAAGCGCCGAAGGTCATCAGCTTGACCACGCGCACCGAGGCCACATCGCCCACGGAATACTTTTCGCTGAACACAGTCCAGGGCTCCTGGCTGTGGTCCTTCACACCCAGGGAAATCTTCTTCTTCTCCGGGTCAAAGGAAATGACGTACACCTCGATGGGATCACCCACAGAGACCACCTCGGAGGGAGTCTTGATGCGGGACCAGGACAGCTCGGAGATGTGAACCATGCCGTCCACGCCGCCAATGTCCACAAAAGCGCCGTAAGAGGTCAGGCTCTTGACGGTGCCGCTGTAGCGCTTGCCCACCTCAATGTTTTCCCAGATGGCGGCGGCAGCGGCGGCGCGGGCCTCAGCAGCCACGGCCCGGATGGAGCCCACCACCCGGCGGCGGGCTCGGTTCACCTCAGTGATGCGCAGCTGCACACGGGTCTTGACCATCTCGGACAGGTCAGCCCCGCGGGGCTTGCCGGACTGAGAGGCGGGGATAAACACGCGGATACCTTTGACATTGGCCACCAGACCGCCCTTGTTCTCCTCAGTGATAATGCCCTCCAGAACGTCCTTGTTCTCCACGGCATTCTCGACGGTCTCCCAGTTCTTGTCGGCGTCCAGGCGCTTCTTGGACAGCTTGACCACGCAATCGCGGTCGCTGACCAGCATAACGATGGCCTCAATCTCCTCGCCCACCTTAGCCAGGTCCTCCACCTTCACGTCTGGGTCGTCGCTCAGCTCGGACAGGGGGATGGTGCCGGGATACTTGACGCCCAGCTCCACCTGCACTTCAGTCGGCGTAATGGCCGCGACTGTTCCAGTGACCCGATCCCCCGTATTCAAAATTTTGAACGACTCCTCCAGCATCTCCGCGAAGGACTGTTCAATCTCCATAATTTCATCGCTCATTTTGTTGCTGACCTCCTTTATTATCCACTCCGGCGTGGATGCGCCGGCAGTGATTCCAAGCGTGCCGACCTGGCGGAACTGTTCCCGGTCAATGCCTGTTCCCCGCTCCGTCTGTATTACCACCGGACATTGGCCGATGCACAGCTGAGTCAGCCTCCTGGTGTTGGAGCTTTTCGGGTCGCCAATGACAATCATGGCCCCGCATTGAGCGGCTAGTTCCAGCGCTTCAGATTGCCGCCTGGACGTAGCATTACATATTGTATCAAAAAATTCCGCGTTTGTACACACTTTTTTTGCGTTTTCCACGATTTTTTCCCAATTCGCCAAAATGGCCGTGGTTTGGGACACGAAAGTCAGGGGTTGTTCGGAAAAATCCGACACTTTTTTCATGATTTGTTCCAATTCATCCCATCCGGAAACCACTTTTCCCCGCCGGGTGCACCCCAGAATTCCCAAAATCTCCGGGTGGTCCGCCTCCCCGACGACCACTGGAATTCGACCTTGGGCCTCTGCGTCCCGCACAATATCGTGAATGCGTGTGACATTAGGACAGGTGGCGTCCAGCACTTGACAGCCCCGGGCCGTTAGCGCCTCGTATACCCCGTCCGGCTCTCCGTGGGCCCGGATCAGAACGGAAGAGCCCTTTGGAGCCTCCTCTGGCGCGGAGATGGTCACCGCCCCCATCTCCTCCAGCCGCCGGATTACATGGTCGTTATGGGTGATGTGGCCCAATAGAAATACGGGCCCCTGCGCGGCAGCCCTTTCCGCCATCTCCACCGCCCGGCGCACCCCGTAGCAAAACCCGGCGCTTTTTGCCACCCGGACGATCATACCGCCTGCTCTCCCAGCGCCTTGATCCCTGCCAGCAGCTCGTCGGCAATGCGCTGGTAGTCGTCGGCGGAAGGCTTGCGTCCCTCAAACTTCGGGTGATAAGGCTCGCCAAACACCACTGCGGTTTTGCGAAAGCGCCGCTTTTGAGGCGAGATGTACACCGGGACCAGGGGTGTTCCGGTGCGGGTGGCAAACATGGCCGCGCCGGTGTGCGCCTGTGAATCCTCCCCATCCTTCACCCGGGTTCCCTCGGGGAACATGAGCAGCTTTTCCCCTTTTTTCAAAACCCGTAGACACTCCTTTACCGCACCCATGTCAGATTTGCCCCGGTTCACACCGATGATTCCCGCTTTTTTCAGCAGAAAACCAATCACCGGCCATTTCATAATCTCCGCTTTTGCCATGACGTGGGTCTGCCGCCTGCCGCTCATTGCGCATACCACATACAGCGGGTCGCCCAAGGTGGTGTGGTTGCCGCAGATCACAGCCCCTCCCTCCGGGATGTTTTCCGCTCCAATCGCCTTCCAGGGATGGAAAAGCTTCATAAAAATCCAAATAATGGGATAGATCACAGCATATACCTTATTACTCATTCCCGCACTCCCCCATCCCGAACCGGTCTTGGGCCATCCTCAGCAGAAGCTGAAAGCTCTCTTCCAAATCCAGCCCGGTGGTATCCGCCAAAACCGCGTCCTTCGCTTGCTTCAGAGGAGCGGTCTTACGCCCCATATCCCGCCGGTCGCGCTCAATGACCTCCTGCAAAACCTGCTTAAGCTCAGCCTGCTGGCCCCGCGCCAAAAGCTCCTTGTAGCGGCGCTCCGCCCGGGCCTCCGGGGCAGCTGTAAGGTATATTTTCAAATCCGCCTGAGGCAGCACCACCGTGCCGATATCCCGGCCGTCCATGATGACATCGTGTTCCCGGGCGGTCTGGCGCTGCATCTCCATCAGATAGTCCCGCACGCTTGGAAGTGAGGCCGCTTTGGAGGCAACGGCGGAAATCTCATTCTCCCGGATTGCCGTCGTCACATCCTCTCCGTCCAGGAACATATGCTGGAGTCCATCCTCTCCGTAACCCATGCTGATGGTCAGCTCCGGCAGCATTTCCGACACATTTTCCCCATCCGAAGGATCGATTCCCCTTCGGCAAGCCGCCAATCCTACGGTACGATAGATTGCCCCGGTATCCACATACAGGAACCCCAGCTCCTGAGCCAAACGCTTGGCCAGAGTGGATTTCCCCGCGCCGGAAGGTCCATCGATCGCGATGCTGCGATAATTCATGGGAAGACCCCTTTCCTTAAATATTGTTTACTCGCTCCGCCGCGGCCAGCCCGGCGGTGTATCCGGTAGACCAGGCAATCTGCAAATTAAAGCCGCCGGTGTAAGCATCCACATCCAACAGCTCTCCGGCGATGAACAACCCCTTTGCCTTTTTCGACTCCATCGTCTTGGGGTCCACCTCGCCCACAGCCACACCGCCGGAGGTAATCACCGCCTCCTCCACCGGCCTGGTTTCTGAAAGGGAAATCGAAATATCCTTCAAGCTCTCCAGCAGCCTGCGCCGCTGCTCTCTCCGGACGTCGTGAACCTTGGTATCCCCCGGAATTCCGGTGCGCTCCAGCAGCACCGGAACCATGGATCGGGGGACCAGACCGCCCAAAACGTTGGCAAAATCCTGATTTGCCCGCTCCTCAAAGTCCCGCAGCAGGCGGGCGTCCAGCTTCTGCTCATCCAGCGCGGGCTTTAAGTCGATGTGGGCAATGTATTGGGACCTTCTAAAATCCATATGCGCAGAGGCAGACAGCACCAGCGGTCCCGACAGGCCGAAGTGGGTGAACAACAGCTCCCCCTGCTCCTGAAACACCGTCTTTCCACGCTCATTCTTCACCTTCAGCTCCACGTTCCGTAAGGACAGCCCCTGGAGCTGGGCGCAGCATGGATCGTCCGACTCCAGTGGAATCAAAGACCCTCGAATTGGAACGATGGTGTGTCCCGCCGACCGGGCCAGCGCATAGCCGTCCCCGGTAGAGCCCGTTTGGGGATAGGAGGCTCCCCCCGTGGCCAAAACGCACGTTTCACAGCTTAACTTGCCGCTGTTTTCCGTTTCCACCCCGGTCAAGAAGCCGTCCCGAACGATCAGCCCGACAACCCGGTCCCGGCGCAGCTCCACCCCCTGACGGCGCAGCTCAAAAAACAGCGCGTCCACAATATCGGCGGCTTTGTCCGAGACAGGAAAGACACGGTTTCCCCGCTCCGTTTTCAATGGAACGCCCAGCTGCTCAAAAAACACCATCGTATCTGCTGAGGCAAAACGGTTGAAAGCGCTGTAAAGGAATTTGCCATTACGCGGAATTGCCGCCATCAGCTCCGGCACGTCGCAACTGTTTGTGACGTTGCAGCGGCCTTTTCCTGTAATATACAGCTTCCGCCCCACCTTCTCGTTGGGCTCCAGCAACAGCACGTCTGCCCTGGCCCGGGCGGCGGTGACCGCGGCCATCATGCCCGCCGCGCCGCCTCCGGCCACGACTACTTTATTTGTCCTCATACTCCACCTTTTCGTACACCTGATACTCGTCCCAAATGCGCTCCAATCGTTCAAATGTGGCGGTGACCTCGGCGGACCGCTTCCGCCCCACTGCCACGATCAGCGCATTGATGATGGACAGCGGCGCCACCAGCGAATCGGCAAAAGAGACCATATCGCTCTTGGCCAGCAGGCGGTAGTTGGCAGTGTCGTACAGCGGCGACATCTCGCTGTCGGTGACGGCGATCACCGTGGCTCCCTGGTCCCGGGCAAACTCCATGGCCCGCACAGAACGGGTGGAGTACCGGGGAAAGCTGATGCCGATGACCACATCCCCTTCCCCCACCCGGAGCATCTGCTCGAACATCTCACTGGCCAGACTGGTCTGCACCTGGCTGACATTGTCAAAAATTAGCTTGAAATAGAAGGTAAGGAAATCGGACAGAGCCGCCGACGAGCGCACTCCCAAAACATAAATGCGCCGGGCGGACACAATGGCGTCTACGGCGGCGGCAAAATCCTCCCGGTTCAGCTCATTCAGCGTCATGCGCAGCTTTTCAATGTCCGACTGCACCACCTTGTCCAGCACGTCTTGAGCGCCCAGCCGGTCATAGGATACCTCAATGCGCTGCACGGTGGTAAGCTTGCCTCGAATCATCTCCTGCATGGCCTTCTGCATGGCGGGATATCCATCATAGCCCAGCTCGGCGGCAAAGCGGACCACCGTGGACTCGCTGATCTGCACTGCCTGACCCAGCCGGGCCGCCGTCATAAAGGCGGCTTTATCGTAGTTGTCCAGAATATACCGGCCGATCAGCCTCTGTCCCTTGGAAAAGGTGCTCATCCTGCTCTGGATGACGGTCAAAATATCACGGCTCATAGCGCAACAACCCTACCCTCTTTTTATCCTCCCGCAGGCACAGCCCTCTGTGCCCAATAGATGTATCATACCGTCTCCCGCCTAAAAATGCAAGAGGTTTTGAAAGTATTCCTGTTCAATCCTGCAAAGCCGCCAATTCCATCACCGACAGAGGCCGCCATTTTCCCAGCTTCAGCCCACCCAGCCGGACCTCGCCCTCCCGCACCCGCTGAAGGCGCTCTACCTTCAGCCCGGCAGCCGCGCACATCCGGCGCACCTGCCTGTTTTTGCCCTGGTGGATGACGACGGTGAGCGTCTGAGGACCTGTCCGCTCCACCTGGTCGGCGGTGAGCTCCTCCCCATCCGACCACACCGAGGCGGACAGGACTGGCAGCGCCTGGTCCACATCACCCCTCACCCACACCCGGTATTCCTTCTCCACCTCGTGGGAGGGATGGGTGAGCCGGTGGGTAAGTTCGCCGTCGTCGGTGAGCAGCAGCAAGCCCTCCGAGTCCATGTCCAGCCGCCCCACCGGCCACACCCGGGCAGAGCAGTCCGTCACCAGCTGAGCCACCGTTTTCCGCCCCTTTTCATCGGACAGCGTGGTAACATATCCTCTGGGTTTATTTAGCATAATGTAGGTGTGCCCCCCGGGGGCGGACAGCGGAACGCCGTCCACCTCCACGCAGTCGCGGACAGGGTCCGCCCTGTCCCCTAGCTGGGCCTGCCGGCCGTTGACAGTCACCCGTCCGGCCAGGATGTACTCCTCTGCCCGGCGGCGGGAGCATATCCCCGCCGCCGACAGAAGCTTTTGCAGCCGTTCCTCCACCGCCGCCACCTCTTTCCGATTTTACGCAGCACCGCCCAGCAGCGCCCCAAGGCGCTGCCAGAGGGTCAGCGGTTCCCGCACGTCCAGCCCTGCCCCGCTCTGAGCCACAAGAGGGACTCGGGCCGCGATTTCGCCGTCTTTCCTCCAAACCGCCTCGCCCATCGGCTGGCCCGCCTCAAAGGGAGCCCGGACAAAATCCGCCAGTTCCACATCCATGGTCAAGGCCTCCGTCTCCTTCAGCGGGTAACCCGCTTCTTCGGCCGTTACCGCTGCAACCGTGGGAATCAAGCTACCCTCCACTGTCACCGAACCCAATGCCTCTCCCCGTCCACACAGCGCCTGTCTGGGATAGGTCTTAAAGCCATAATCCAACAGCTTCATATGGTCGTTCCAATCGTCCCCATCGTTCAGCGTAACGCAGATCAGCGTCTGGCCCTCCCGTGTGGCGGCGGACACCAAGGTACGCCCCGCCTTCTCCGTAAAGCCGGTCTTCATCCCCACACAGCCCTCGAAGCGGTAGAGCAGCTTGTTATGATTGACAAAGGTCCTGGTCCCGATGGTGATGGACCGTGTGGCACAAATTTCCGCCACCGTTTCGTTTTTTAAACACGCCTGGGCCGCAAGGGCCATGTCATAAGCCGTGGAATAGTGGTTGTCGTCATTCAGCCCGCTTGGATTGGCAAAAGAGCTGTCCCTCATCCCCAACTCCGCCGCCCGCCGGTTCATCAGCGCCACAAACTCCTCCACGCTCCCCGCCGTGTGGCAGGCGATGACCATGGCGGCGTCATTGCCCGACTGGAGCAGCAGACCGTACAGCAGCCCCCGCAGGGTGATCTCCTCCCCTGCCTTGAGGTAAATGGACGAGCCTTCACTGCCCAGCCATTCGCCCTTGACGGTCACCACCGCGTCCAAGTCCTCCGCCTGCTCCACCGCCACCAGGGCGGTCACCAGCTTGGTGATGCTGGCAATGAGCCGGGGCTGATGGCTGTTCTGTTCATAGAGCACCCGGCCGCTCTCCGCGTCCATCAGGATGGCGCATGAGGCGTTGGTGCCCACGGCACAGGCGGGCGGGCACGCCAAGATCAATGCCGCCAACACGGCCAGCGCAGCAGTCATTTTTTTCACAAAAGGTCACTCCCATCCGAATGCTCAGATGGGAGTAGTATTGCCTTATTGAACGGGATTATCCTCGCCGGTCTTTTTGTCGATATAGCCGGTCACCCGCTCAAACATCTCGGGCACCAGGTCCACCACCCGGCTGACGGTGTCCCCCGGCGGAGGCGCCACGGGCAGCAGGCGGACACAGCCGTCCTTTACCACCAGAAAGGCCACAGGGAACACATGGACGCCGGCTCCCGCGCCGCCGCCGAAATTTTTGGGCACGTTCTGGGTCTTTCCGAAATCAGAACCTCCGGTGGCAAACCCAAAGGACAGCCGGGACACCGGGATCAGCGTCACTCCGTCCTGGGTGGTGATAGGCTGCCCCACCACCGTGTTGGCGTCCACCATTTCCCGGATCTTGTTCATGGTGGTCTGGAGCACCTCGTTGATGGGATGGTTGTTTTCACTCATGACTCAATGCCTCCTGTCTTTTGACTGCGGACCTCCCGCTCTTGATCCATGTGAACAGCGCCTTTACGCCGTAACGCACACCCAGCGCCACAATCTGGCCCACGGTCAAAGTAACCGCCGCCTGAAGTTCCACCGCCGGTCTGGCCGCGCTGTAATCCATACCGATTTGGAATGAGTGCCGTTTTACCTTAAAATTATGGTCAAAAACCGGCCAAAGCATACCCAAAACCACATTGGCCTGTCCATAGCCCAGAGCGACGGACGCGGGATCGCCGCCCCCCCAGATCAGCTCCAGCTCCAAATTGTCGATGCGGATTTTTCTCTTCAGCGAACCGCAGAACTGAGCGGCCACAGGCAACAGCTTCATCAGCCGGGACAAGGTGCCGGGCTGACCCTCTGGGGCGGGCTTTTTTTCCTTTGGCGTTTTTTCTTTCCTCGCCTTATTCTCCTTTTTTGGCGTTTTTTCTTTCTTCGGTTTCATCGGGAGAATTTGGATTTTGAACGGCCCCACCAGAGCGGCAGCAAACAGTCCGGCCTGCCCATAGCGCACCCTGCCCCCGATCCGGATGAGGGAAATCAGCCACAGGACCAGCAGGATGATGAGCAACACCTTTAAAAAGGTCATTGGCTCTCCTCCTCGCCCGTATTCGCCTCGGACACTTCCGGCTCTTCACTCTCCGCCTCCCGAAGGCGGCGCAGGGCAGACTCCATCTCCATGGTGAGCTGAAGATCCTCTTGGCTGGAGGAGGTCAAATCGGGCAAATCGTCCAGGGAGGCCAGCCCAAAGGAGCGCAGAAAATTCTTTGTGGTGCGAAACTGCATGGGCCGCCCCGGCACCGCCAGACGCCCCGCCTCCCGAATCAGCTCTCGCTCCAGCAGAAGTCCCACGGTATAGGAGCTGTCAACCCCGCGGACCTGTTCAATATAAGCCCTGGTCACCGGCTGAAAGTAGGCGATGATGGCCAGCACCTCCAAGGCGGGCTGGGACAGCTTGGCAGGCTTCCGGCTTTCCAGCGCCTTGCGGATATACGCCGCCTGCTCCGGCGCGGAGCACATCTGCCAGCTGTTCTCCATCCGCACCAGCCGGATCCCCCGCCGCTCGTAGCTGTACGCATCCGCAATACGCTGGCACACGCTGTCCACCGTCTCCCGGTCCTGACCCAGAGTGAGGCACAGACGCTCCACACTCATCGGGTCCCCTGATGCAAAGAGGATGCCCTCAATGGCGCTTTCCAGCTCCTTTAATTCCATGCGGGTATCCTCCTCCCGTTGTTTTCACGCTGCGAAGCGGCCGGGTCGCTCGGTCGCTTCTCCGTGCTTCTCAATAACTCTCCACCGTCACGTCCACATCCTCCGGCGCGTCGTCCACCGTACTGGTGACAGTGCAGTCCTCCGCTGTCCCCGCCAGGTGAATGCGGCTGGCCTTGCACAGCTCCAGGATGGCCAAAAATGTGGCCACCACCTCGGATCGGCTGCGGCTTGTCTGAAACAGCGCCTTGAACCGGGCCACGCCAAACTGGATGAGCCTGTCCAAAATAGACCGAGCCTTGTCTGCCACCGGATAGGGCTCCCGGCCCACAATACCCTCAAACGCCTCCGCCAGAAGGGGCTGCTTGCCGTCCGTCCGGGTCAGCACCGAACGGATCGCCATGAAAATATCCGCCTTGTCATGGACATAGCAGTAGGCCATCTCTGCCTTCACCGGCTCGGGCCGTTTGGGGAGATAATCCCTGCCAAATTCGTAGCGCCCGTTCAACTGCCCGGTGACGTCCTTGATCTTTACATAGGTCTCCTGACTCTTGTGCTCCTCCAGGGCGGCCATCAACTCTTCCATCTCGCTCAGCGCCACCTCGTCGTCAATGGAAAGCAGCATCCGGGTCTTAATATAAACCAGATGTGCCGCCATGGTGACAAACTCGCTGGCTACCTCCAGGTTCAGCTCCTCCCGCTGGGCCATCCAGGCCAGATACTGGTCCAGCAGTTCGGAGATCACAATGTCCCGAATCTCAATTTTGTTCTTGCTCAGCAGGTGCAGGATCAAATCCAGGGGGCCGTCGAAGTCCTCCAGGTCCTCCTGCTTGGCCTTCACCACCTTGTCCAGGTGGTAGATGGGGGCTTCCATGGCTCCCCTCCCTTCCATAATAGGGATATTATAGCAAATTTTTTCTCAAAAAACAAGGGCGGCTGAGAGAAACCACATCAGTACATTACCCAACACCCCGACCACAACATGATAAATCGTCCAACGGTTGAAGTTCAACAGCTTGACCGTCAATGCGTCATCGAGCCGTTTGGCTTCTTCCATGATGTATGGGTCCCAACTCTCTCCTTTACCAATGCGGCACGCCCGCAGAAGAACATCGGGGTATTTTCCCCTGGCAAGTGAAGTCGCCTGATTGGACAAGATCCCGCCGCAGACTATGACAAGCACCACGTGGGCGGGCAGCAATACGATTGCGCATTGATAAAACACAATTGCCAACACAATGAGCAGCTTTTGAATGGTCAAGCACATCCGCTGCCTTTGCAAAAGCTTCCGCATACGTTCTTGCAGTTCGGCCTTATCCAAATCGCAGTCTCCTCAGCTCACCCGTTCAGCTTTTCCAGCGCCGCCTTGGCCGCCATCTGCTCGGCCTCCTTCTTGGTCCGTCCCGCGCCGGTGCCGATCACTTTCCCGTCCACCGACGCCTCCATCTCGAAGCTGCGGCAGTGGTCCGGCCCGCTCTCCCGCACCAGGCGGTAGCTCACCGCCGCCCCCGGTGTGCGCTGGACCAGCTCCTGGAGGGCGGTCTTGTAGTCCCGGTCGGCGGCCTTCTCCCGCTCCTTATCCAAGATCAGCGCCCGGATGATGGGCCGCACCGCCTCCATCCCCCCATCCAGGTAGACGGCGGCCAGCATGGCCTCGGTGGCGTCCGCCAGGATGGAGGGCCGCTTCCGGCCGCCCCCGGCGTCCTCGCCGCGGCCCAGCCTGAGATACCGGCCCAGCCCCAGGCCCTGGGCCACCTCGTGCAGACTGCCCTCGCACACCAGCACCGCCCGGGTGCGGGTCAGCTCCCCTTCGGGCATGTTCGGGTGCTCCTGGAACAGGTAATCCGCCACCACAACCCCCAGCACCGAGTCGCCCAGGAACTCCAGCCGCTCATTGCTGGTCAGCCCCGCGCCCCGGTGCTCGTTGGCATAGGAGCTGTGGGTCATGGCGTGCTCCAGCAGCCCGCGGTCCCGGAAACGGTAGCCCAGCTTTTCTTCCAATTCATTCATAAATATCCTCCACCACGGAAAAAGCCCCGCCTTGGCGGGACTTTTCACCGAACATTGTAAGCTCAGATATCCAGATGCTCCTGCATGTACTTATACAGGTCACCCACCGTGATAATGGATTCGATGTCCTCGCTGTCCATCTCCTCCATGCCGAACTCCTCCTCCAGCGCCATGGACAGGTCCATCAAGTCCACGGAATCCGCGCCCAGGTCGTCCACAAAAGCGGTGTCAACCGTAACGTTATCGGGCTCCACGCCAAATTGCTCGGCAATCAGCTTACACAGTTTCTCAAACATATTCGAGCAGCTCCTTTATACGTTGCTTTAATCAACATCATAATAGGGGCTTTCAGGCTGACTGTCAATAGTATTTTTGACAATTTTTTTCTGAAATCATCCTTCGCCCTCGTCAGCAGCCGCGGGGCGCACCGGCAGCCGCATATATCCCATGTTCTCCGTGATGTCCTCAATGATGCCGGAGCGGCTGAACTCCACCGCCTGGCGGATAGCATTCTTTATGGCGTACCCGTTGGACGAGCCGTGGGCCTTGATGACCGGCTTGGCCAGCCCCACCAAAGCCGTGCCTCCCACCTCGTTGGAATCCAGCAGCTTTTTAAATTTCCGCAGTCCATCCTTCATCAGCAGCGCGGCAATTTTGGTCTTCAGGCTGGTCGTAAACATCTTTTTCATCTCCCGGGTAAGAAACAGCCCCGCGCCCTCCACCGTCTTAAGGAAGATGTTGCCGGAGTAGCCGTCCGCCACAATGACGTCCACGGCACCCTCCACCGCCTCCCGGGCCTCCACGTTTCCCACAAAGTTGATACGGCCCTCCTCCTTGGCCCTTTGCAGCAGCTTATAGGTCTCCTTCTGAAGGGCAGTACCCTTGGAGGGCTCCGTGCCGATGTTCAGCAGACCCACCTTGGGCTCGGGACGGCCCAGCACCCGCTCCGCGTAATAGCTGCCCATAAAAGAGAATTGGAGCAGAAATTCCGGCGTGCCCTCAGCGGTGGCCCCGCAGTCCACCAGCACGGCTCCCCCGCCGCCTGTGGGCACTACGGGGGCCATAGCGGCCCGGCGGATACCTTTGATCCGCTTTATCAGCAGCGTCGCGCCCGACAGCAGCGCCCCCGTGGACCCGGCGGACACGAAGGCGTCCCCCTCCCCGCACTTGAGCAGGTTCAGTCCCACGGTCAAAGACGAGTCCTTTTTCTCTTTGAACGCGGTGGCGGGATTGTCGCACATCTCCACCACTTGGTCGGCGTGGGTGATGGACAGACCCTGAGGCAATTCGCCTACGCCCTCCTTTTTGAGGGCTTCCAAAATATCTTCTCCCCGGCCCACCAGGACCACTTCCACCCCGTACTCCTTGATTGCCTGCAAGGCTCCCTGTACCGGCGCCTGCGGGGCGTTGTCGCCGCCCATAGCGTCTACGATAATGCGCATATCCGGCCTCCTTATAATCTCTCTTTCAGCGCGTCCACCAGCGCTAGCGAGCGCTGGGACAGCAATCCGTTTTTATTTCGCTTGCCCTTCACCTTGTGGTCCAGCGGGGGCATAATGCCAAAGTTGATGTTCATGGGCTGAAAATCCGTGACGCTCTCGTTGCTGATGTACCAGGCCAGCGCGCCGACGGCGGTCTCCCGGGGAAAGTCCAGCGGCTCCTGTCCCAACAGCCTCCGGGCCAGTTCTACTCCCGCCAGAAAGCCGGAGGCGGTGGACTCCACATAGCCCTCCACCCCGGTGATCTGCCCGGCAAAGGAGATGCGCTCATTTCCCCGCACCCGGTAATAGCGGTCCAGCAGCCGGGGCGAATTCAGGTACGTATTGCGGTGCATGACCCCATAGCGCACGTATTCCGCGTTTTTCAGCGCCGGGATCATGGAAAATACCCGCTTCTGCTCACCCCATTTGAGATGAGTCTGGAAGCCCACCAGATTGTACAAAGTACCTTGGGCGTTGTCTCGGCGCAACTGCACCACGGCATAGGGCTCCCGACCGGTGCGTGGGTCGGGGAGGCCCTTTGGCTTCAGCGGCCCAAAGGACAGCGTCTGCATGCCCCGCCGGGCCATGACCTCTACAGGCATACAGCCCTCAAACACGCGCTTGTCCTCAAAGCCGTGGACCTCCGCCTCTTCGGCAGCGCACAGCTCCCTCCAGAAGGCCAGATATTCCTCCTCAGACAGGGCGCAGTTGATGTAATCCGCCGTCCCCTTGTCATAGCGGGAGGCAAACCAAGCGTGATTCATATCGATGCTCTCAAAGGTGACAATGGGTGCCGCCGCGTCGAAAAAGTTCAGATAGCTGTTCTCCGGAAACAGCCCCGCAATGGCCTGGGACAGCGCGTCCGAGGTCAGCGGGCCGGAGGCCACCACCACCTCTCCGTCAGGAATAGCGGTTACCTCCTCCTCTGCCACGGTGATATCTGGGTGGCTCCGGACCGCATCCGTGACGGCTTTAGAGAAGCCCTCCCGGTCCACTGCCAGCGCCCCGCCGGCCTCCACGCGAGTCTGGTCGGCGCAGCGCAGAATCAGCGAACCGCAGCGGCGCAGCTCCTCCTTCAGCAGCCCCACGGCGTTTTCCAGCTGGTCGGAGCGCAGGGAGTTGGAGCACACCAGCTCGGCAAAGCCGGAGCTGTTATGGGCGGGGGTCATTTTCCGGGGTTTCATCTCCATTAGGGTGACGGAGACACCCCGCTGGGCAAGCTGCCAGGCACACTCACACCCGGCCAGGCCCGCGCCGATGACGGTTACATTCATGGTCATTTTCCTTTACTTAGGGATATCGGTGCGGCCCAGGAGATAGTCCGCAGAAACATCATAATAATCGGATAATTCTTTCAAAACAGGCGCATCCGGGTCCCTATCATTATTTTCATAACGCTGATAGGTCCGCTCTGGAATTATTCAACTGACCCTACTCCGCCGCCTTTTTTGCGGTTTTTTTCGTAGCTGTCGTCTTTTTCGCTGTGGTTTTCTTGGTCGCAGTCTTCTTTGCCGCCGTAGTCTTGGAGGCGGACGCGGTTTTCTTCGCCGTGGTCTTCTTGGCGGCGGGCTTCTTCTCTGCGGTCTGGACGCTCTCTCCTTCGGCAGCGTCCTCCGTCTTTTTCTTGTATCCTCCCCGCTTGTCCTCCGGCGTAAAGTTGGAGCAGTCCGGATTGATGCAGAAGGGCCGCTTAAATCCCCGCCCGGACAGCTTGAACATAGTCTGGCCGCAGACCGGGCAGTTATCCTTCACCGGCACGTCCCAGGTCATGAAATCGCAGCGCTTTTCCTCCGCCTTACTGTTCAGGTACTCACAGCAGTAGTATGTGTACTGCTTATTGTTCTTTTTGCTCACGCCGGTGCGCTTCACCAGACGCCCGCCGCACTTGGGGCACTTTCCCGGCATCTCCACCACCAGCGGCTTGGTAAAGGTGCACTCCGGCCAGCCGGGGCAGGCCAAAAACCGCCCAAACCGGCCCATTTTCACCACCATTTTCTTCCCGCACAGGTCACAGATTTCGTCGGACTCCTCGTCGGGCACTTTAATACGCTCGCCGTCCAGCTCGGATTCGGCCTTTTTCAGCTCTGCGTCAAACCCCGTGTAGAATTCGCCCAGCACCTGCTTCCACGCTACGTCGCCGGTCTCAACCTTGTCCAGCTTGCCCTCCATCTGGGCGGTGAAGTCGATGTCCACGATGTCTGGAAATTTCTCCTTCATCAAACCCGTCACCACCTCGCCCAGAGGCGTAGGACGCAGGTATTTGCCCTCCTTCACCACATACTGCCTGTCTGTGATGGTGGAGATGGTGGGCGCATAGGTGGACGGACGGCCCACCCCCTTTTCCTCCAACGCCTTGATGAGGGTGGCCTCGGTAAACCGGGCCGGGGGCTGGGTGAAATGCTGCGCGGGAGCCAGACCGTTGAGCTTCAGCACCTCCCCCTCTTTCAAATCGGGCAGCGGAGACTGGGGCGCCTCCTCATCCTCATCCCGTCCCTCCTCGTAAACTGCTGTAAAGCCGTTAAACTTTACCGAAGAATGACTGGCACGGAACCGGTAGCCCGCAGACTCGGTTTCAATGGTTACGCTGTCATACACTGCCCCTGCCATCTGGCAAGCCAGGAAACGGCTCCAGATCAGCTTGTACAAGCGGTACTGGTCGGCGGTGAGGCTTTTTTTCAGGTCCTCCGGGGTCAGGTTCACGTCGGAGGGGCGAATGGCCTCGTGGGCGTCCTGCGCGTTGCCCTTGGACTTGAAGCGCCGAGTCTTTTCCGGATAATACTGCTTGCCGTAGCGGCTCTGAATGAAGGTCTTGGCCGCCGCCAGCGCCTCCTCGGACAGCCGCAGGGAGTCGGTACGCATATAGGTGATAAGACCCACGGTGCCCACGCCCTGAATATCGATGCCCTCATAGAGCTGCTGGGCAATGGACATGGTGCGCCTGGGAATCATATTCAGCTTACGGGACGCCTCCTGCTGGAGCGTAGAAGTGGTGAAGGGAGGGGCGGGACTGCGGTTTTTGTCCTGCCTCTTCACGCTTTTCACTGTAAAGGAATTTTCCTTAATGGCATTTATAATGCCATCCACCTGCTCCTTGCTGGACAGCTCCATCCGCTTGTCTTTTCCGTAGAAGTCGGCCTTGAAGCCACCCAGGTTGGGAGCAATGCGAGACAGGTCGGCGGTAATAGACCAGTATTCCTGAGGCGTAAAGGCCCGGATTTCCTCCTCCCGCTCCACCGCCAGCCGGGTGGCCACGGACTGCACCCGTCCGGCGGACAGCCCCCGGCGGATCTTCTTCCACAGCAGCGGGGACAGCTGATAGCCCACGATGCGGTCCAGCACCCGCCGGGCCTGCTGGGCGTCCACCAGGTCCTGATCGATGTCTCTGGGATTGGCGATAGACTCCTTCACCACCTTCTGGGTGATCTCGTTGAAGGTCACCCGGCAAGTCCTCTCCTTGGGCACACCCAGCACGCTCTGGAGATGCCACGAGATGGCCTCCCCCTCCCGGTCAGGGTCGGTGGCCAGATAGATTTTATCGCTGGCCTTGGCGGATTTACGCAGGTCCTTGATGACATCCGCTTTATCCTTGATGTTCTCATAGTCCGGTTCAAAAGTGGATACGTCCACCCCCAGCTTGCTCTTGGGCAGGTCCCGGATGTGGCCCATGGACGCCTTTACCTCAAAGCCGGGACCCAGATATTTCCCAATGGTTTTCGCCTTGGCGGGCGACTCCACGATGACCAAATTTGTGTTTGCCATGTTCCTCAACTACCCCATTTTCAATTTGACGACGGCCCGAAACCGTTTGCCGCTCTCCTCGGCCACATAGCCTTGAATTTGCAGCACCGTGAGGGCGGACAGCACCCGCCGGGCGGGGAGCTGGGTGCGCTCCACCAGATCGTCCGCCTGGACGGCCCCGCCGTTCAGGGCCAGCAGCACGGTGCGCTGGTCGTCCGTCAGCTTATCTTTACACTCTGCCCAGCGAAGATATACCACATCGTCCCTCTCTTCTCCGGCAGGCTTTTCTTTTGTTCTGCGGCCCTGTATGTGCTCCGACGCCGCGGCGGCGTCCTCCAGCCGTTGCCGTTCCGCCTCCGGCGGCAGGGCAGCGCTCCGGCCCAGCCGCAGCTTACCCGGAAACCTGTCCACAAATTCACACAATACGTCGTCCGCCTCCATGATGAGCTTGGCACAGCCCTCCTGAATCAGACGGTTGGTTCCCTCGCTCTTGGGCGCGTCGATGGGGCCGGGGACGGCAAACACCTCCCGGTTCTGCTCCAGCGCATGGTTGATAGTCAGCAGCGTTCCGCTGGCCCGGGCACTCTCCACGGCGATCACGCCCTCAGACAGTCCGCTGATGATGCGATTTCGGATCGGGAAATGCTCGCCCCGGTGCTCTGTTCCAGGCGGATATTCGGAAATCAGCGCACCCACCGCCGCCACATCCTCGTAAAGCCCCTTATGATACCGGGGATAGACGCGGTCGATGCCACCCGCCAGCACGGACACCACCGGTCCGCCCACCTTCAACGCACCCCGCACACAGGCGGCGTCAATACCTTGAGCCATGCCGGTCACAACAAGCGCTCCCTTCCGGGTGAGCTCGGCAGACAGCTTTGTGGCGGCCTGAATTCCATAGGGCGTAGCCTCCCGCGCACCCACCATACCTATGGCAACCTGCGCGTCAAAGGCGATCTGCCTTCCCTTCCAGTACAAAACCATGGGCGGCTGGTGGATTTCTTTGAGCAGCCTTGGATAAGTGGAATCCTGACGGGTGAGCAACTGAATGCCAAACCGTTCACAGTCTCCCAGCACCACGTCGGCCTGATCCAGCGATTTATTCATCAACGAGCGGATGGCCGCATCCGTCAGGCCGCCCACCATCCGATACGCCTCTTCGTCGGCGGCATGGACCAATTCCGGAGTGCCGAAGTGCTCCAGCACCCGCACGCAGTTTTGCCCTGTCAAGCCCTTGCGCAGGCTCAGCCAGATCCAATGCTTCAGATTAGACACGATTGGGTCACCTCTCTATCTGCTCTCCCCTGCCATCACTGCGGGCCATCTCCCACAGCACCACAGACGCGGCGGCGGCGGCATTCAGCGACTCACACCTGGCCCGCATGGGAATTCTGACCGTTTTTTTGCACAGCTCCAGAGCCTGTCTGGACACACCTCGGCCCTCGCTTCCGATAATCACAGCCGCCCGCTCCAGGGAAACGGACCGTACATCCACAGTATCCTCCCACAGGGCTGTGGCATAAATCGGGATGCCCACCCGGGCCAGCTTTTCCGCCGCTGTCTCCAGCGTGCTCTCATAAACCGGCAGGCGGAACACCGCCCCCATGGTGGAGCGCACCGTTTTTGGGCTCCAGGGGTCGGCGCAGCCATTGCACAAGATGAGCCCGTCTGCGCCGAACGCATCGGCAGTACGCCAAATCGTCCCCACATTGCCGGGGTCCTGTACCCCGTCCAGCAGCAGATATCGCCGGCCTGTGAGCTGTTCCGGCAGTAAAAGATTTTTCCCTTTGCAGATGAAAACAACCCCCTGCGGGCTTTCCGTGTCCGCAATAGAGGCCAGCAGGCCGTCCGCCACCTCCACCACCCGCGCCTGAGCGGGCAGTTCAGGAAGGGACACGCCGTGAGCATAAATTACCGCCTCCAGCTCAGCCCCCCAGCGCAGCGCCTCGGCCAGCAGCTTGGGCCCTTCAGCGGCGAAAGCACACTCCCCACGCCGGAAAGAACGCCGGCTGTTCAGCTTTCTTACCCGGCTCAGCAGAGGGTTTGCCTTGCTGGTAATGACTTCCCGCTCCACTGTGTTCCCTCCCTGTTTCAATGCGCAAAAGCATACCGGCACGGTCGCCGGTATGCTTTTGCGAGTTTTAATCCAGCGGCTTCATCGTGGGGAATTGTTTCGCCACTCCGCACACTGTTACATAAGTTATCAAATCCTGAC
>CAOKLO010000017.1 GCA_948469375.1 uncultured bacterium
TTGCGCTGTTTTTCTACCCCCTTCTCTTGCTTTTAAACCTTGATTCGCATTGGAAATAGTGATTTTAGTTCTTCGGGGTTGACACCACATCGGGGATGTGGTATGATTCATCACATTAGCGAGCTAAAGAATTTGGAGGCAAACTTAATGAACATCCACATCAACACCCCCGAGGGCACACGGGACCGCCTGTTCTCCGAGTGTCTGGAACGCCGCCAGGTGCAGTCCGCCCTGGTGGAGCTGTTCCGCCGCCGGGGCTATACTGAGGTCATCACCCCTGAGGTGGAGTTTTACGACCTGTTCGTCCAGTCCGGCAACCCCATCCCCCAGGAGGCCATGCTGAAAATCATTGACCGCTCGGGGAAAATCATGGTCATGCGGCCCGACTGCACCGCTCCCATCGCCCGGGTGGCGGCCACCAAGCTGAAGGCGCTGCCCCTGCCCCAGCGGTTATACTACGACCAGACCGTGTTTCGCTCCGGTCAGGCCCATCAAGGCGGCAGCAGCGAGATTGCCCAGTGCGGCGTGGAGATGATCGGCGCTGTGGGAGAAAAGGCCGATTTGGAGATGGTGGCCATGGCGGTGGATGCCCTGCGCTCCTGCGGCCTGCAGCAATTCCATATCGAGCTGGGCCATGCCGGATTCTATCGGGCGCTGGCGGGGCGGATGGAGATGCCGCAGGATGAGCTGGAACGGCTGCGCACAGCCATCGAGGGTAAAAATTTTGCCCTGCTCAATGATCTGCTGGAGCCCTACCGGAGAGAGGATGCCTGCGCCGCTCTGCGACGCCTGCCTTACCTATTCGGCGGGGTGGAGGTGCTGGATGAGGCCCAAGCACTGGCAGGACCCTGCGAGAGCCTGGATCATTTACGGCGGCTGCATACCGAGCTGTCCGCCGCTGGATATGGAAACTGTGTCCGGTTTGATTTGGGCCTGGTCCATCAGTTAGACTATTATACCGGCATGGTGTTCCGGGGCTATGCCGAGGGCGCCGGCGCACCGGTGCTGTCCGGCGGCCGTTATGACGGTCTGATGGAACAGTTCGGTCGAAGGGCGGAGGCCACCGGCTTTGCCGTGGATGTGGACGCAGTGGGAGCTTGTCTCACTGTGGAGACGCCTCAACTGGAGACCGTCATCCATTATGGTCCCGGCCTGCTGGCCCAGGCTCTGGCCGTGGTGGACAGCCGCCCGGCGGGGAGCTGCGAGTTGTCCCCATGCCGGACTCTGAACAGCACTATGAACCTGGCCCGGGAAAAAGGCGCGGCGCGGGTGCTGCTGCTGGACAGCGAGGGAGAGAGGTGGCTGACGGTATGAGCGAACGGCTGAGAATTGCCCTGACCAAAGGGCGCTTGCAGGATAAATCGGTGGAGCTGTTTGAGGCCATGGGGCTGGACTGCTCCCCGGTGCGCAATCCCGGACGACGGCTCATTCATGCGCTGCCCAACTATCCGCTGGACGCGGTGCTGGCAAAGGCTCCGGATGTTATTACTTATGTGGAGCACGGCGTATGTGACCTAGGTGTGGTGGGTAAAGACACCATTCTGGAAAAGGGCGGGGCCTTTTATGAGGTGCTGGATCTGGGGTTTGGGCGCTGCCGGTTCGCGCTGGCTGTGAAAAAGGGCAGCGACTTTTACGGTACCTACAAGACCCGGCGCATCGCGTCAAAATATCCAAACGTCACCCGGTCCTTTTTTGAGGGCAAGGGAATGGATGTGGGCATCATCAAAATTGAGGGCAGTGTGGAGCTGGCCCCCATCCTGGATCTGGCTGACGGCATTGTGGATATTGTGGAGACAGGGGCAACCCTGCGTGAAAACGGCCTGGAGCCCATCGAGGATGTGGCCCAGATATCGGCACGGTTGATTGTCAACACCGCCTCCATGAAGCTGTATAAAAACGAAATCACAGACTTTTTGTCCCGTGTGGAACGGGAATTGGAGGGAAGGACATGCTGACCATTATCAAGGCGGATGGCTCCGCTGAACGCCGTCAATTGGATGCCATGCGGTCACGGGCGGCCCAGAAAAACGCGGATATTGAGCTTACCGTCCAGACTGTTATGGAAAATGTGCGGCAACAGGGCTTTTCGGCAGTGGAGCGGTATTCCAGGCAATTTGACCACGAGGTGCCTTATGAGATTCCGAAGGATGCGCTGGAAGCCGCCGCGAAGCGGGTCCCGGCGGAGCTGCTGGCGGCGCTGCAGAGAAGTGCGGACCATATCCGCGCCTACCAAAGTCGTTTGCGGGATGAGATACAATTTGGCGAGGTGAGCTGGGATAGTCCGGTGGGGGGCAAGGTGGGGCGCATCGTCCGGCCTCTGCGCCGGGTGGGCGTCTATGTGCCCGGCGGACGGGCGGCCTATCCCAGTTCGGTACTGATGAACGTATTGCCTGCCAAGGCGGCCGGCGTGGACGAGGTGGTTATGGTTACGCCGCCTACGAACTATCTCAATGACGCAGTGCTGGCTGCGGCCTGGGTGTCCGGAGTGGACCGGGCCATCGCCGTGGGCGGAGTTCAGGCGGTGGCAGCGCTGACCTACGGCGCGGGTTTTATCCCCAGAGTAGATAAGCTGGTGGGGCCGGGCAATGCCTATGTGGCCGCCGCAAAACGGCTGGCCTATGGCATTTTGGATATCGACATGGTAGCGGGTCCCTCTGAGGTGCTTGTCATCGCAGACGGCGGCGCCAATCCTAAGTATGTGGCGGCGGACCTGCTGAGTCAGGCGGAGCATGACCCGCTGGCTTCTGCGGTGCTGTTGACCACCAGTCTAGAGTTGGCGGAGGCGGTGGATCAGGAGATGATCCGTCAAACTGGATACCTGAGCCGGAGCGAGATTATGGAAGCGTCCCTGCGGGATTACGGCTGTGCCGTTGTGTGTGGAACGCTGGAGGAGTGTGCCCGATTGGCGGATGAAGTTGCGCCGGAACACCTGGAAATCGTCACAGAGGACCCAAGAGCGGTCCTGCCTCTCCTGCATAACGCCGGGGCCATTTTCCTGGGAGCCAATACGCCTGAACCTCTGGGAGATTACATGGCGGGTCCGGACCATGTGCTGCCCACATCCGGGACAGCCCGGTTCTTCTCACCGCTGTCTGTGGACGCATTTATTAAAAAAACCAGTATTTTGGAGTTTGGACGGGAGGATTTGTTCAAGGTCAAGGATGAAATTATCACGCTGGCCCAGTCGGAGGAACTGACCGCCCACGCTAACTCTATCCAAGTCCGGTTTGAAGAGGAGAAGAAGCCATGAATACTCCCATTTTTGGGTCTGAAAAGCTGAGAGCCTATACTATATCCCGCACCACAAAGGAGACGGATATTTCCCTCGCTCTGTGTTTGGATGGCGGAGAGGTGAGCGTGTCAACGGGAATCGGCTTTTTTGACCACATGCTTACCGCCTTGGCCTTTTATGCCGGATTTGGGCTGGAGATATCTGCCTTGGGTGACCTCCATGTGGACGGTCACCATACGGTGGAGGATGTGGGCATTGTATTAGGACAGGCATTTAAGCAGGCTTTGGGGGACAAGAAGGGGATCCGCCGCTATGGCGCCGCATTTGTTCCTATGGATGAGGCGCTGTGCCGTACGGTGTTGGATTGCTCCAACCGGCCCTTTCTGGCATTTGACGCAGCTATGCCGCAGATGGTGATTGGCAGCTATGACAGTTGTCTTACAGTGGAATTCATGAGGGCGTTTGCGGTGAATGGTGGAATTACTTTACACCAGAAATGCGAATATGGAGACAATGCTCACCACATTACAGAGGCTTTGTTTAAGTCTCTGGGGCTGGCACTGAAGGAAGCTGTGCGGATTGAAGGGGACGGTGTCGTTTCCACAAAAGGGGCGCTGTGATGAAATATACCGCTATTGTAGATTATGGCGTGGGCAATTTGAAAAGCGTGTCCAATGCCATGACATATGTTGGACAGCAGACGTTGGTCACCGGAGACGCCGGAGAGTTGGAACGGGCCAGCGCTGTCATCCTGCCGGGAGTAGGGGCATTTCCGGACGCGGCGGATAAGTTGCGGGAAACGAACCTTGACAAGGTACTGACATCCCAGGCTGGGCGTAAGCCTATTTTGGGAATCTGTCTTGGGATGCAACTGTTGTTTGACCGTGGGGAAGAGGGGAGAGATTGTAAAGGATTAGGGCTTATCAGAGGCCGTGTAGTGCGCATTCAGACGGATTTTAAGCTGCCCCATATTGGCTGGAACAGCTTGAGTTTGCACAACAGCTCGCCGCTGTTTCGCGGTCTGGACGATGGGGCGTATGTATATTTTGTCCACTCCTTTTGCGGTAATGCAGACTGCGAAGAGGATGTGATCGCCCGTACCCAATACGGCCCGTCTGTGGTGGCGGCGGTGTCCCACAATGGAGTATACGGCTGTCAGTTCCACCCGGAAAAGAGCGGTGAGGTGGGGCTGCAAATTCTGAAGAATTTTGGAGAGCTGATCCAATGATTTTATTACCTGCTATTGATATGAAGGACGGACGGTGTGTCCGGCTGAAAAAAGGGGAATTTGCCACTGTCAGCCAAGTGGCAGATAGTGCGTTGGAGACTGCAAAAGCCTTTTACGATGCGGGAGCCAAATGGATTCATATGGTGGATCTGGATGGCGCACGGGACGGTGTGCGGACTAATTTTCCCCATATTAATGAGGTGATCCGTCAATCTGGGCTTTCCGTAGAGCTGGGCGGCGGTATCAAAACCAAAGATGATGTGGATATGATGGCTGGAGCGGGTGTGGCCCGACTGGTGATCGGCTCCGCCGCCGTCACAAACCCTGAAGTGGTGGACTATGCCCTGAAGCAATATTGCGACCGGGTGGCGGTGGGGATTGACTGTTTGGATGGCCGGGTACGCACTGCGGGCTGGGAGCGCGACTCTGGATTGAGTGGTTTGGAACTGGCTCAGAGGATGGAGGAGAGGGGGGTCAAAACCTTAATCTTCACTGATATTGCCGCAGATGGGATGCTGTCGGGACCCAGCTTTGACCAGCTTGCCGCTCTGCAAAGGGCTGTAACGTGTGATATTATAGCTTCCGGCGGGGTTACCACCTTGGATGATGTAAAAAGGTTGAGAGATATGGGCCTTTATGGCGCTATCATCGGCAAAGCGTACTACGCGGGAACTTTGAGCTTAGAAGAAGCTCTTCGCAAAGCGGGACCCCAGCAATGAAAATTGCGGTAATCGGCTACAGTGGGTCGGGGAAATCCACCATGGCCCGGTCTCTGGGAGAGCACTATGGTATCCCAGTACTGCATTTTGACCGGGTACATTGGGCTCCGGGCTGGCATGAGCGGAACCGGGACGAGGCTCATAAAATGGTCCACGAATTTATGGAACAGTCTCAGTGGGTAATTGACGGAAATTATACAAAATTTGAATATGACCGCCGAATGGCGGAGGCGGATGAGATTATTTTCCTTGACTTGCCCTGTCTGACCTGTTTCTTTCGGGCGTGGGTGCGGTTTTTTCAATACCGGGGCCGAACCCGGGCGGATATGGGCGAAGGCTGTCCCGAAAAAATGGACCTGGAGTTCGTACAGTGGCTACTGTGGAAGGGGCGCAAGTGCCAAAAGGAAAAATGGCTTGAGGCAGGATTGAGCAAATATCTTGAGAAAGTGATCGTTCTAAAGAGCCAACGGGAAATTAACCAATATTTGGAGGGGCTTGCATGTTAGCAAAACGGATCATCCCCTGTTTGGACGTTCGGGACGGCCGGGTGGTGAAGGGGGTCAATTTCATCAATATCCGGGATGCGGGCGACCCAGTGGAGTTGGCAAAATATTATTCGGACCAGGGGGCGGATGAGATCGTCTTTCTGGATATCACCGCCACCAGCGACGCCCGGGACACGGTGGCTGATGTGGTGGAACGCACAGCGTCTCAGGTATTCGTTCCCCTGACTGTGGGAGGAGGTATCCGGACCTTAAACGACTTCCAACGATTGCTCCGGGCGGGAGCGGATAAGATATCCCTCAACTCTGCTGCTGTAAAGGATGAAACCTTAATTGCCCGTGCGGCGCAGCGGTTTGGCTCACAGTGTGTGGTGCTGGCTATTGATGCTCGTCTCCGCCCGGAGGGATGGTATGAGGTGGTAGTGGCTGGAGGCCGCGCCCCTACTGGAATTGACGCTGTGGAATGGGCTAGACGCGGCCAGGAGCTGGGAGCTGGGGAGATTTTACTCACTTCGATGGACGCCGACGGTACAAAGGCGGGCTTTGACATCGAAATGACACAAGCAGTAACTGAGGCTGTTGCCATTCCGGTGATTGCTTCCGGCGGCTGCGGCAGCCTGGAGCATTTTGCTCAGGTGTTTGAGGAGACCGGCTGTGACGCGGCACTGGCGGCGTCCCTGTTCCATTTTGGGGAATTGACGGTGCCGCAGGTGAAGAATTTTTTGCGGAACCGGAATATCCCAGTAAGATGAGGAACCGTAGGGGGAATAGAAATGTTCGATTTGAGCTTGCTGTTTCAAAAGTCGGAGCTGATTCCTGTTATTGTTCAGGAGGCTGAGAGCAGGGAAGTACTCATGCTGGGTTTCACCAATAGGGAGGCGGTGGAACGCACCATCCAAACCAAAACGGCTTGGTTTTGGAGCAGGAGCCGTCAGAAGCTGTGGAATAAAGGGGAAACTAGCGGAAATTTCCTTCATGTCAAAGAAATTTTGACCGATTGCGACACCGACACGCTGCTCTACATCTGTATGCCTGACGGTCCCACATGCCATACGGGAGCTCACAGTTGCTTTTTCAATCAGATTGAGTTATAATGTATGGAAACAAGCATGGGAGGGATATGATATGGACGGTACCCTGAAATCGCTCTATTCAGTGGTCCTGGACCGTAAGGCCAATCCTCAGGAGGGGTCCTATACCTGCTACCTATTTGATAAGGGATTGGATAAAATTCTGAAAAAGGTGGGGGAGGAATGTGCCGAAACCATTATTGCGGCAAAAAATGACATTTCTGCCGATGCAGTTGGAGAGATTTCCGATTTAATCTATCATTTGATGGTGATGATGGCGGAAAAAGGAATTCCTCTGGAGGATGTGATGGCTGAGCTGGGCCGTCGGGCCCAGAAAATCGGCAACCTGAAGCAGATGAAGCAAGTGGATAAGGAGAGTTAATTATGGAAGAAAGAAATGTAAATCGTTATGACTTTGACAGCGATTACACCCGCACCAGTTTGACCCTGAACAAATATATGGCCCAAACCTTTGGATGGATGTTTGTAGGGCTGATGATTACCTTCCTACTGGCGGCAGTGCTGGCTATGTCCGGTTTGGTATTTGTTTTCTATTCCAATCCCTATATCCCCATGGTCCTGCTGATTGCGGAGCTGATTGTGGTGCTGGCTATGTCCGCAGGTATTTTGAATCGGTCGGTAGGGGTTACCCGGATGTTGTTCGCTGTGTACTCAATGCTAAACGGCGTAGTGTTTTCCGTCTATTTTGTGGCCTATCAAGTGACGAATCTGATATTTATTTTTGGCTTGACCGCGCTGTTTTTCGGTGCCTTCGCCCTCTATGGCCGGATGACAAAGACCGACTTGTCCCGGCTGCGTCCGTTGCTGTTCGGTGGGTTGATCTTTCTGCTGATCGCAGGACTGCTGACCATGTTTATCGACTTCTCCTCCTTGGAGCGCGGCATTTGCATGGTGGGTATTGTTGTGTTCCTGTGCTTCACTGCCTATGATGTTCAGAAGATCAAGGCCAATTATGAGTATTTTTGCGGCGATGAGGTTATGCTGCAGAAGGCTTCGATCTATTCCGCACTTCAGCTGTACTTGGATTTCATCAACCTGTTTCTCTATTTGCTGCGCTTCCTTGGCCGGAGCAGAAGCAGCAGATAAGCCTCAAAATCACAAAAAAGAACACCGCCCAATGGCGGTGTTCTTTTTACAGCTAAAATAAAAAACGTCCCTCAAAGGGACGAGCCAAATCTTAAACCATTGAAATCATCGCGCTCAGCGGTCGCTGGGAACGGTAGTCTCTCCGGCGAAGATCAACTCGTCGATATCAACGGGCACTGCAAAGAGGACCTTCATTTGTCATCACCTCCTCGGTTTTCTTGTTGTGTATTATAGCAATAAAACTTTGATTTGTAAAGAGGTTTTTGTGAAAAAATTGAAATCCCATATTTTGTATGTGCAGATGAAAAAATGCTTGCAATTTCCACCTGAACCTGTTATAATATATTTGACTTGCGGGTGTAGTTCAATGGTAGAATGTCAGCTTCCCAAGCTGAACACGGGGGTTCGATTCCCCTCACCCGCTCCAAAAGCAGAGGACCGCTATACGCGGTCCTCTGCTTTTGGCTTTTCGGCCGCTTTGCATAAAACGCCTGCCCCAGGCATACAGTAGTCCAGAATATATGGACAAGGAGGGGCGGCCATGGAAGGAGCATCCAGACGCGCATCAGCAGGCAGAGGTCGAAGACCCGCCCAGAGGACAAAACGCCCCGCTCAAAGCGGAGGAGCGGAAGGGGAGCGGCGCCGACTGTTCCAACTGGCGGCCAGTCTGATGCTGTTTATTCTGGTATACGTTGGACGAGGGGTATTTCCTGCTCAATTGGAGGTATGGCGGGCAGCGGCGGCAGCCAATGTGGACTTTACGTTGGCATTTCAGCAGTTTAGCTCCGCCCTATCCCAAGGAGCGCCGGTACAGGGCGCACTGGAGGCGCTGTGTGTTACGCTGCTGGGGGGAGAGGTAGAGTCGGAACCGCTCCCATCTATGCCTGCAACGGATGACCAGTTCCAATCACTGCCCTTGCTGAGCGAGACTCGCGGCGGTGGACTGGATTATCTAAATGAGCATGGTATTTTGGCAGAAATCAACGCTCCTCAAAAGGGGGACGAGCCGGCTCAGACTGAGCCGGAGCTCACTCGGCCCGAACCGACCCAGCCGGTGGTGGTCATGGCGATGGCCCAGGAATACACCGACGACGGGATCAAGTTGCCCAAAAATGTGAGCTTTGCCTACTATGAACTGGGGTTGAGTGAGACTGTCGTTCCTGTGGCGGGAACAGCCACCTCCGGATTTGGTTACCGGGACAGCCCCATCAACGGCAATAACGAGTTTCACCTGGCGCTGGACATTGCGGCGGAGGAGGGGACAGAGATCGGTGCCTTTGCTGCTGGAACGGTGGAGTATATCGGGGAAAGTGATGAATTTGGAAACTATCTCAAAATTAACCATGACAACAATGTCAGCAGCTTTTACGCCCATTGCAGCAAATTGCTGGTGCACAAGGGGGACCAGGTAACCTGCGGTCAGACTGTGGCCCTGGTGGGCCATACAGGGAACGCCACCGGTTCCCATCTTCACCTGACCATAGAGAAAGACAATATTCGTCTTGATCCGGCGTATTATGTGGATCTGTCATGAGCCGCCAAGGGTGGAGATAAGCTCCGGTTTCCTGCTGCTTCTGGGGGCATTATTCTGGCTGGATGAGGGCGTAGGGCTGCTGCCCTGGGGCCTGGCGGCCTGCATCGTTCATGAACTGGGACATGTGGCTGTTGCCACCGCTCTGGGTGGACGGATGGAACGCTTGTCGTTGACAGCGGTAGGGGCTGAACTGAAAATCGGCTATGATATACCGCTGACCTACAGCCGGGACAGTCTGGTGGCGCTGGCCGGTCCGTTGGCCAATCTTCTGGCAGGAGTACTGGCGCTGGCCTTGCGCTGGGAGCTTGCGGCAGCGCTCACCTTTGCAGTGGGGATATTCAACTTGCTGCCAATCCTGCCCTTGGATGGAGGGCGGATTGTATATGGTCTGCTGGCGAACCGCCTGGACCCGGATTGGGCGGAACGGCTGATGACAGCCCTGTCCGGCTGCTTGGTGGGATTGCTGGTGGGCGTGGGAGCTGTGGCCGCGGTTCAATTTGCCAATGTGACGCTGTTGCTTACCGCTTTGTGGCTTCTGGTCGGAGTGATGCGCCGGGACAGAGAATAAAATTTTTGGTCAAGAACTTGGAAAAATGCTTGCAAATCACTTGCAGCTGTGATAAACTATCTAGGTCTGAAAAAGGGCGGTCCTCTGTGCGGCCACAGGTCTTGACGCATGAACGCCTGAAAATAGGAGGAAAATACAATGGATCTGCTGCAGCAATTCAGCGACAAGTACATGAAGGAGGAAACTCCTTCCGTTCGCGTGGGTGACACCGTTCGGGTGCACATCCGGGTTAAGGAAGGCAGCCGCGAACGTATCCAGGTGTTCGAGGGCACTGTCATCGCCAAGAAGCACGGCGGCATTGAGGAGAGCTTTACCGTCCGCCGCATCTCCTACGGCGTGGGTGTGGAGAAGGTCTTTCCCCTGCACGCCCCTACCATTGAAAAGGTGGAGACTGTCCGTAAGGGTAAGGTCCGCCGGGCCAAGCTGTACTACCTGCGCGACCGCGTGGGCAAGGCGGCCAAGGTCAAAGAGGATCTGTAAGCTGCACAATGAAAAGGAGCGGGAGACCGCTCCTTTTTCATTAAAACACACTGTTTTGACCAAAGGAGACCGAAATTGTGAATATTCAGTGGTATCCTGGGCATATGACCAAAACCAGGCGGCAGATGGAGAACGACGTAAAGCTGGTGGACCTGGTGGCGGAGGTGGTGGACGCCCGAATCCCCATCTCCAGCCGCAATCCGGATATCGACGCCATTGTGGGGGAAAGGCCCCGGCTTGTCATCTTCAACCGGGTGGATCAAGCCGATCCAGCCATGACGGCGAAATGGCGGGAGTGGTTCAAGGCAAAAGGATATGGCGTACTGGAGACAGACGCCAGGTCCGGAAAAGGTGTGAACCAATTTTCTGCTGCGGCAAAAGCCGTGCTCGCGGACAAACTAGAGGCATGGAAGGCAAGGGGGCAGGTGGGCCGTCCCATTCGGGCGATGGTCGTGGGAGTGCCCAACGTGGGCAAATCCACGTTTATTAATAAGGTGGCCCGGCGCAAATCAGCAAAGGCCAGCGACCGCCCCGGCGTCACCAGAGGCAAGCAATGGGTGAGTGTAGATACAGGGTTGGAGCTGCTGGACACACCAGGCATTCTCTGGCCCAAGTTTGAGGATGAGAGTACAGGTCTGCATCTGGCTTTCACCGGTGCGGTGAAGGATGAAGTGACCGATATAGAGGGGCTGGCCTGCGCCCTGCTAGAGCTGCTGCGGGACCGCTATCCTCAGGCGCTGAAGGAGCGGTATAAGCTGACCAGGTTGGACGGCCTCCAAGACTGGGATCTACTGGAGCAGTGTGCTCGAAAGCGGGGAATGCGGATTTCAGGCGGTGAGGCGGATACGGAGCGTATGGCAAAGGTCCTGCTGGATGAGTTCAGAGGGGGAAAGCTAGGACGCTTTACACTTGAACTGCCGGAGGATATTTGACGAAGGGAGGAGGGTTATGCCTAGCTGGGAATTGGAACGGGAGGCAAGCTCTCAGGGATACGGCTCTGTCTGCGGCTGCGACGAAGCGGGGGCAGGACCGCTGGCGGGCCGGGTGTATGCCGCGGCGGTCATTCTGCCTGACGGGCTGGAGCTGCCGTGGCTCAATGACTCCAAGCAGGTGACGGAAAAGCGGAGAGAAGTGTTGTACGATCAAATCACCGCTCAGGCAACGGCCTGTTCGGTGGCTTGGGTGGAGCCAAAGGAAATCGATGAGATTGACATCCTCAACAGCCGCATAAAGGCCATGCAGCTGGCTATGGATGGGCTGAAACCGCAAGCTGATTTCGCTCTCATTGACGGGAACCGGGATCATGGAAGCCGTTGTACCATTGACACGCCTCACAAACTGATTGTAAAGGGAGATAGCTTGTCAGTGTCGATTGCTGCCGCATCCATTTTGGCAAAGGTCAGCCGTGACCGGTATATGATGAAAATGTCGGAGCGCTATCCCCAATATGAGTTTGAACGCCACAAGGGTTATCCCACCAAACGCCACTATGAGCTGCTTCGGGAGAATGGGCCCTGTCCCATTCACCGCCGCACCTTTTTGAAAAAGCTATGAGCGGCGGAGGAGAGGCCCACGTACGGGGCCGGTGGGGAGAGGCTTTGGTAGCGGAGGATCTGAGGCGGAAGGGCTGGACTGTTGTGGCAACAAACTTTCGCTGTCGTTTGGGCGAACTGGACGTTGTGGCAAAAAATAAACAGTATCTGATTTTTATGGAGGTCAAGCTGCGGAAAAACGCCCAATATGGCGCGGCGTGCGAGGCGGTGACCCCGTCAAAGCAGAGGAAGCTCACAGCTGCGGCCCAGTACTATTTGATGTGCTACCCCACAGAGCTTCAGCCCCGGTTCGATGTGGCGGAGGTATATGCACCACAGGGAGTCCACACGGAAAAGCCTGACATATATTACATTGAAAATGCCTTTTAGGGAGGGGACGCCATGGACTGTTTGTGCGTATTTGACGCCCATTGTGACACCATCTCCCGCTGCTGGCGGGAGTACGAAGGATTGGACCACAACACAGGAATGATCTCCTTGGAGCGGACAGCGGGATTTAAGCGGTACTGTCAGTTTTTTGCGTTATGGACGGCGGACGGTTATACCGGTTACCCGTTGGGTGGGGATTCAGTGGAACGGGCTTATTGTGCGCTTCTGCGCTGCTTTAAGGACCAAATAGCTCGGAATAGAAACAAAATTGTCCAATGCCGTACTGCCCGGGAGGCGGAACAGGCCAACCGGCAGGGGAGAGCCGCCGCGTTTCTTACGGTAGAGGGCGGCGAGCTGCTGGGCTGCGACCCGGCCCGCCTGGAGCAGACGGCGGCGGACGGAGTAGTGGCCATCAACCTGACGTGGAACCATGCGAACGCCCTGTCAGGCTCATCCCTCGAAGAGCCTGAGCGGGGACTTTCCCCTTTGGGGCGGCAGTTTATGGCCAAAATGGAGGCGTTACATATTTTGGTGGATGTGTCCCACCTCTCGGAAGCGGGCTTTTGGGACGTTGCGGGGCTGGCCAAGCGGCCAATCCTTGCCAGCCATTCCAACGCAAAATCTGTATGGAATCACATAAGGAACTTGACGGATGGACAAATAACTGCGATAATAGAGAATCAAGGTGTGATCGGTCTCAACTTCTATCGGGACTTTGTGGGCGGCAGTCAGGATCTGGATATGCTGCGCGCCCACCTGGACCGCATCCTGGAGCTGGGCGGAGCGGCAAATGTGGGCTTGGGCGGCGACTGGGATGGTTGCGACGTCATCGACGCCCTGCCGTCCATCGACAAGCTGAGCCGGCTTTACGAGCACCTGTTATGTCACGGTTATAACGAAACAGTCGTGCGCGATCTGTTTTATAACAATTTAATGAGGGTTGTGAGTCAACGATGAATTATCTGAGCACGAGAAATAAAGATTTGCGTATGAGCGCGCCCCAGGCCATCGCCAAGGGCCTGGCTCCCGACGGCGGACTGCTGACCCCGGCGGTGCTGCCCCGGCTGCCCGCCTCCGCTGTGGAGACCATGAAGGACATGTCCTATCAGCAGAGAATGGTCTACATCATGAACGGCTTTTTGGAGGGCTTTGCCGCCTCCGAGCTGACTGCCTACGCTGCTGAGGCCTACGGCGGGGGAAAATTCTCCCACGAGGATGTGGCCCCCGTCCACAAGCTGGACGACAGCACCTACTGCCTGGAGCTGTGGCACGGGCCTACCTGCGCCTTCAAGGACATGGCCCTCCAGATGCTGCCCCATCTGCTCACCGCGTCCTTAGAGAAGAACGACGAGAAAAAAACGGTGTGTATCCTGGTGGCCACCTCCGGCGACACGGGTAAGGCCGCGTTGGAGGGCTTCCGCAACGTGGACAAAACCAGGATTCTGGTGTTTTATCCCAAGGACGGCGTCTCCGAGATTCAAGAGCTTCAGATGGTCACCCAGGAGGGAGGCAACGTCGGGGTATGCTCTGTGGTGGGCAACTTTGACGACGCCCAGGCCGGCGTCAAAACGTTGTTTTCCGATGAGGAGCTGGCCGCTGAGCTGAGGGAGCGGGGCTATTTCCTGTCCTCAGCCAACTCCATCAACTGGGGCCGTGTACTGCCGCAGATTGTATACTATGCCTCCGCTTACTGCGATCTGCTCAAGTCTGAGGCTATTTTCAAGGGGCAAGAAATCAATGTGTGCGTGCCTACCGGCAATTTTGGCAATATCCTGGCCGCCTACTATGCCAAGGCGATGGGCATTCCCATCAACCGGTTGATTTGTGCCTCCAACCAGAACAATGTGCTCACTGATTTTATTAATACCGGCACCTATGACCGGAACCGCGCTTTTTATAATACCATCTCTCCCTCTATGGACATCCTCATCTCCAGCAATTTGGAGCGGATGCTGTTCGAGCTGTCCGGACGGGACGACAAGCTGGTGCGTGAGTATATGTCCCAGCTGGCGGAGTACGGCAACTACCGGGTGGACAGCGCCATCCGCACCAAGCTGAAGCGGCTGTTCAGCGCCGGCTGCTGTGACAATCAGCAGACCAAGGCCATGATTGCCAAGATGTGGAACGAACAAAATTATCTCATCGATCCCCACACCGCTGTGGCCTTCCATGTGCTGGAGAAGTACCGGGAGGAGACGGGAGACGATACGGTGACCGTGGCAGTATCCACCGCGAGCCCCTTCAAGTTCTGTGACAGCGTGCTGGACGCTCTGGGGGTGAAGGAGCACAGGGCTGGACTGGAAATTCTGGATCAGCTCACCGAGGTGACGGGCGTGCCCACTCCCGCGCCGCTGGCCCGGCTGAAGAAGCGCCGTCGCCGCTTTGACGACGTGGCAGACAAGGCCGATATGAAGGGTTGTGTGCTGAACTTTTTGAAATAAGGGGTGATGGGATGGCTCTTTACGCCATCGGCGATACCCACCTTTCCCTGGGTGCGGACAAGCCCATGGACATATTCGGCGGCGGCTGGGAAGGCTATGTGGATAAGCTGCGGGAGGGGTTTGCTCCGGTGAACGACACTGATACAGTGGTGCTGTGTGGCGACCTGTCCTGGGGTATGAGCCTGGAGGAGGCCAGAGACGACTTTGCTCTCCTCAACGGCGAGCTGCCAGGAGAGAAGTGGCTGCTCAAGGGCAACCACGATTACTGGTGGAATACCGTCGCTAAAATGAACGCCTTTTTCCAGGCCAATGGATTTGACCGGCTTCACATTCTTCACAACAACTGCGCCTTTTATGGAGAGACCGCCCTGTGCGGGACCAGGGGCTGGTTTTTTGAGGAAAACGGCACTTCTCAGTCGGAAAAGGTGTTCAAGCGGGAGCTCATCCGTTTGGAAGCGTCGCTGAAAGCGGCTGGAGAGCAGGAAAAGCTGTGCTTTCTCCATTATCCGCCGCTTTACCGGGGCTACCGCTGTCAGGAGATCATCGACCTGCTGGAGCAATATCGGGTGAGGTCCTGCTATTATGGCCATCTCCACGGCCCCAGCCACCGATTAGCCATTGAGGGGACCCAGGGAACAGTGGATTATCACCTGGTGTCTGCGGACTTTGTCGGATTCCGTCCAAAAAAAATTTTGGATTGAGCAAAAAAACAGTGGAAATCTCTGCGCCTATCTGGTAGAATAGGTTGGATTATTTAGAAAGAAGGCCCAGCGGCTTATCGGCGGGCCGAGCTTGGAGGAATACACCATGAACATTAAGAGCAATGAGAAGAAAGAAAACAGCGCCTTTGAACTGGTGATTGAGGTCGGAGCCGCTGAGTTCCAGGCCGCCATTGATAAGGTCTACAAGCGCCAGAAGAACCGTATCAGTGTTCCTGGCTTCCGTAAGGGCAAGGCACCCCGAAAGATGGTGGAAAAGATGTATGGCGCCGAGATCTTTTTTGAGGACGCCATCTCTTTGGCTTATCCCGACGCCTATGAGGCCGCGCTGAAGGAGGCGGACCTGAAGCCCGTGGCCTATCCCCAGCTGGAGGTGCTGGACGTCACCGCCGACGGCTTTACCTTCAAGGCCACCGTCACCGTCAAGCCTGAGGTGTCCATCAAGGATTATAAGGGCCTCCAGGTGGCAAAGCCGGACGTGAAGGTGTCTGCCGCCGACATCAAAGCGGAGCTGAAGCCTTACATCGACCGGGCCTCCCGTCTGGTGAGCGTGGACCGCAAGGCCAAGAAAGGCGATACCGCCGTTATCGATTTTGAGGGCTTCAAGGATGGTGAGCCATTCCAGGGCGGCAAGGGCGAGAACTACAGCCTGGAGTTGGGCTCCGGTTCCTTCGTCCCTGGGTTCGAGGAGCAGGTTATCGGCATGAAGGCCGGAGACGAAAAGGATCTGGACATCACCTTTCCCGAGAACTATACGCCCGAGCTGGCCGGAGCCGCCGTGGTGTTCAAGGTCAAGGTTCACGAGGTGAAGGAGAAGCAGGAGCCTGAGGTGGACGACGAGTTTGCCAAGGACGTGTCTGAGTTCGATACTCTGGACGAGTTTAAGAAGGACCTGGGCGAAAAGCTGAAGGCCCGCCGTCAGGAGCAGGCAGACCGGGACTTTGAGGCCGCCGTCATCGACGCGCTCATTGAGAAGCTGGAGTGCGAGGTGCCCCAGGCCATGGTGGACTACCGCGCCGATAAAATGCTGGAGGAGTACGCCAGCAACATTCAGAGCCAGGGCATCAAATTTGAGGACTATCTGCGGATGGTTGGCCTCTCTCTGGACGACCTGCGCGCTCAGTCCAAGACTGCCGCCGATCGGGCCGTGCGCAGCGACCTGGCCTTGGAGGCCGTGGCCGCCGCCGAGGGCATTGAGACTGCCGACGCCGACATTGAAGAGGAAATCGCCAAGCTGGCCAAGCAGCATGATATGGAGGTGGATCGGCTCCGGGCCGTGATTGATCCGGAGGACGTCCGCCGGGATTTAACTATGCGCAAAACGCTGGAGCTGGTAAAGGGCGCTGTGAAGAAACCCGCGAAGAAGGCGGCTAAGAAAGCTGACAAGGCCGAGGAGCAGGCAGACGAGGAAACGAAAAACGAGGAGTAAACGGCGATTCTCGGCTTTTTGAGAGGGGGAGGGAATAACCGCCGCCGGAGAATGGGTATAATAGCCAGCACCGGCGGAAATCAGGGAGATTCCCCCGTCTGAAAGGAGAAGCATTATGAGTTTAGTTCCATATGTAGTAGAGCAGACCAGCCGCGGTGAGCGGTCCTATGACATTTTTTCCAGACTGCTCAATGACCGTATCGTGTTTTTGGGCGAGGAGGTCAACGCAACCACTGCGTCTCTTGTCGTGGCCCAGCTGCTCTACCTGGAGGCCCAGGACCCGGACAAGGACATTCAATTCTATATCAACAGCCCCGGTGGCTCTATCCCAGACGGCATGGCCATCTACGACACCATGCAGTACATCAAGTGTGATGTGTCCACCATCTGCGTGGGGATGGGCGCCTCCATGGGGGCGTTCCTGCTGTCCTCCGGGGCAAAGGGCAAGCGGATGGCTCTGCCCAACGCCGAGATTATGATTCACCAGCCCTCCGCCGGGACTCAAGGTCAGATTACCGACATGGCCCTTCACCTGAAGCGGTTGGAGACCATTAAAAAACGTGTGACCCAGATTTTGGCAGATAACTGCGGCAGAGATCTGGCGCAGGTAACCGCCGACTGTGAGCGCGACAACTTTATGACCGCACAGGAGGCGTTGGAGTACGGCCTTATTGACAAGATTATTACCAATCGCTGAGCAAAGCCAAAGAGCGGAGGGCTGTATCTCCGCTCTTTGGCGCTTTCCTGAAAGGAAGACCAGAATATGGCAAGAGACGACTACAAATCAGTACGTTGCTCCTTTTGTGGCAAACACCAGGAGCAGGTGGAACGGATCATCGCCGGTCCCGGCGCCTATATCTGCAATGAATGTGTTCACCTGTGCATGAGCATTCTGGGGGATGAGCACGACGACGCCCCTGATGTGCCGGATATCCCGGATGTTATTCCCACCCCAAAAGAGATGGTGGCTGTGCTGGACGAATATATTATTGGCCAGGACAGCGCCAAGGTGGCCCTGTCGGTGGCGGTGTACAATCACTATAAGCGGATCTATTTCGGCGGCGGGGACAATGTGGAGTTGCAAAAGAGCAACATTCTTATGGTGGGGCCTACCGGCTGCGGTAAAACCCTTTTTGCCCAGACTCTGGCCCGTATTTTGAAGGTGCCCTTTGCCATTGCCGATGCCACCACCCTCACTGAAGCAGGCTATGTGGGTGACGATGTGGAGAATATCTTGTTGCGCCTGGTGCAGGCCGCCGATTATGACATCGAACTGGCCCAGCGGGGGATTATTTACGTGGATGAGATCGATAAAATTGCCCGTAAAAGTGAGAACACCTCCATTACCCGGGATGTGTCTGGAGAGGGTGTGCAGCAGGCCCTGCTGAAGATTTTAGAGGGTACCGTGGCCAATGTGCCGCCCCAGGGCGGGCGCAAGCACCCGCACCAGGAGTTTTTGCAAATCGACACCAAAAATATTCTGTTTATCTGCGGCGGCGCATTTGACGGACTGGATAAGATTATAGAGCGCCGTTTGGATCAAAAGACCATCGGTTTCGGCTCCGATGTTAAAACTGCGGCGGAGCGCGAAAAAGAGGATGTCCTCAAGTCCGTTCAACCCCATGATCTGCTGAAATTTGGTATTATTCCTGAGTTGGTGGGCCGTCTGCCCATTATCACCACGCTGAAGGCGCTGGACCGGGAACAGCTGGTGCGTATCCTCACTGAGCCGAAAAATGCGTTGGTCAAGCAGTACAAGTGTCTGATGGATTATGACAACGTGGAGTTGGAGTTTACTCCGGAGGCGCTGGATGCCGCTGCGGATAAGGCCCTGGAACGCAAGATCGGCGCCCGCGGTCTGCGGGCAGTGCTTGAAGAGGTCATGACCCCGGTCATGTACGACGCGCCCTCTGATCAGAGTATCGCGAAGGTGACTATCACCGCAGAAGCCATAAAAGGTGAGGGAGAGGCGGACATTCTGCGGCAGGAGGGACGTCCTGCACGGCCCAGACTGGGCGCTGCGGCGCTGCGAGCGGAAAAAGGCGGGCAGGCTTCCCCCAGAGGGAATGCGTCCTAATAGCAAGCGTGTTGGAGGGGTGGGCGGAGGCCTGCCCCTCTTTTGACGATAGAAAGGAGCGATCCTGATGGCGGACAAACAAATGGCGGAAACGATCCCGGTGCTGGCTCTGCGGGGACTGACGGTATTTCCCCAGCTCATACTCCACTTTGATGTGGGACGCGCTGCTTCGATCCAGGCATTGGAGGAAGCCATGGGCGAGAAACGGGAAATTTTCCTGGTGACACAGCGGGAATTGACAGTGGAGAATCCAAATCAGGGTGATTTGTATGCCATTGGCACGATAGCCAGCGTGAAACAAATCCTACGCCTTCCGGAGAATGGCGTTCGGGTCATGGTGGAGGGGCACAGCCGGGGGCGCCTCTTACGTCTAGTGGAGACGGAGCCCTATATCACCGCAGAGGTGGAGTATCTGGCAGAGCCCATCCCAGCAAAGGGTAACTCACCCAGAACGGAGGCTGCTATCCGGCAGATTTATAACCAGATGGAGCGGTATACCGAACTGTCCGACCGGGTCACACCGGAAATCTATCTGAAGCTGCTGGCCAGTGATGACCCGGGCTATATTGCCGACTATGCCGCTCAGAACCTGCCCTTACGCTTTGAAGACAAGCAATCAGTGTTGGAAGAGCTTCGTCCTGTCCGGCGCCTGGACCGGCTGTGTCGTATTTTGGGCAGGGAAGTGGAAATATTAGAGGTAGAAAGCGAGCTGGCCGCCAAAATTCACGAGCAGGTGGCTGCCAGCCAGCGGGACTATTTTCTGAGAGAACAGCTCCGGGTTATCCAACGGGAGCTGGGGGAGAGCGACGAGGACGACGAAATCACCGAATACCGCAGCTGCATCGCCCAAGCCAAGCTGCCGGAGGAGGTGAGGGAGAAGCTGCTCAAGGAAGTAAAGCACCTGGAGAAGCAGCCCTACAGCTCCTCTGAGGCGGCGGTGATCCGTACCTATCTGGATACCTGCCTGGAGCTGCCCTGGCAGATCAAAACCCGGGAACGGGTGAGCGTTTCTGCAGTGTCCAAGGTACTGGAGGCGAATCACTATGGATTGGAAAGGGTTAAGGAACGTATTCTGGAATTTGTGGCGGTCAAACAGCTGGCCCCTGAGCTAAAGGGACAGATCATCTGCCTGGTAGGTCCGCCGGGGGTAGGCAAGACCTCCATCGCCATGAGCATAGCCAAAGCCATGAATCGAAAGCTGGCCCGAATTTCTCTGGGCGGCATCCGAGACGAGGCGGACATCCGGGGACACCGTAAAACTTATGTGGGGTCCATGCCTGGGCGGATCATTGCCGGGATCAAACAGGCGGGGAGTGCCAATCCGGTGCTGCTGCTGGATGAGATTGATAAGGTAGGCAGTGATCATCGGGGGGACCCGGCAGCGGCTTTACTGGAGGTGTTGGACAGTGAGCAGAACAGCACCTTCCGGGACCACTATCTGGAGCTGCCATTTGACCTGTCCGATGTGATGTTTATCACCACAGCCAACACCACCGATACCATTCCCCGTCCACTGCTGGACCGAATGGAAATTATTGAATTATCCAGCTACACGGACAAGGAAAAGATACAGATTGCCAAGCGGCATCTGCTGCCTCGGGAGCTTAAACGCCATGGTTTGACCCGTGCGCAGCTGAAAATCAGCGACCTCGGTTTGGAGGCGCTTATTGCAGGATACACAAAGGAGTCCGGCGTACGGCTGTTAGAGCGGAAGCTGGCTGCACTTTGCAGGAAAAGCGCAGCACAAATTGTTCAAAATGATATAAAGCGAATTAACATTACAGAAACTAATTTGCAAGACCTTCTCGGCCCCCGCCGCTATATGAACGACATACCCTCAAAAGAACCTTTGGTGGGCGTGGTCAACGGCTTGGCCTGGACCTCTGTAGGTGGCGAAATTTTGGAGGTAGAGGTCAATGTGGTGCCAGGTACGGGTAAGGTCGCACTCACGGGAAATCTGGGAGATGTGATGAAGGAGTCGGCAAAAGCGGCATTGTCGTATGTCCGCAGCAGAGCAAGCCAGCTGGGCGTGGAACCGGACTTTCACAGTACCAAGGATGTTCATGTCCATTTCCCGGAGGGCGCTGTGCCAAAGGATGGACCTTCCGCCGGCATTGCGATTACAACGGCCATGGTATCCGCACTCACCGGAGTTCCAGTTCGGCGCGACGTGGCCATGACTGGTGAGGTCACACTTCGAGGCAGGGTACTGCCCATTGGCGGTCTGCGGGAAAAAACGATGGGAGCTCTTCGCAATGGTGTGACCACGGTAATCATCCCGGCTGATAACGAAAAAGACCTGGAGGACATTGACCCAATTGTGCGGAGCGTGCTTACTTTTATACCAGTGAAACAGGTAGATGAGGTCCTGGCTCAGGCGTTGGAGGGCTGTCTGCCTGTTCAGAACGCCAACGTGTCCTGCCAGGTTCCGGAAACGCCCAGGACTGCGGGTCATGCAGTCAATCTTCGCCAATGAGTGAGGAGATAGCTATGGCTGTCAATTGGAATATGGCACAATTTATCCGTTCCGCCGCAAAACCGGCGGATTTTCCCCGCGATGGGTTGCCGCAGGTGGTGTTTGCTGGGCGGTCCAATGTGGGCAAGTCATCGGTGATTAACCGGCTGCTCAACCGAAAAAATTTTGCCCGGGTGGGTTCTGCCCCAGGAAAGACAACCCATATCAACTACTTTTGTATCGATAAAAAGCTTTACCTTGTGGATTTGCCTGGTTATGGTTATGCAAAAGTGTCCAAGCAGGAGCGGGACCGCTGGGGACGGCTTATCGAGGCGTGGTTTGCCGATGCCAGACGAATGGCACTGGGTATTTTGGTCGTAGACGCCCGCCATAAGCCTACAGCAGACGATTGTACCATGGCCCAGGTTTTTCTGAACTCAGGAAAGCCCTTTGTTGTGGTGGCAAACAAGCTTGATAAGTTGAAAAAGAGTGAAGTTGATGGAAATATGCTGCAAATTTTTGAAGCATTGTCAGTGCCCGGTTCTGTCCCCTTGATCTGGTTTTCTGCGGAAAAAGGGGATGGAAAATTGGAACTGCTGAGTCAGATCCTCAAGCATTTGGAGGTGTAACTATGAAATATGTCCGCTTAGATCATTCTGGAACTCCTCGCTGGGGTGTGATCAAGGGAGATGAAGTGCTCACCCTGTCCAAACCCCCTTATGATGGTCTGGAATACGATGGCGGTAAGCTTCCTTTGAGCCAGTGTAGGCTGCTGGCCCCTTGTGAGCCGACAAAAATTGTCTGTGTGGGCAAAAACTATATAGAGCACGCTAAGGAGATGGGAAGTGAGCCGCCTGGTTTTCCTATTTTGTTCCTGAAAGGTGTAAATACAGTTAATCGGCCCGACGGCGCGGTCCATGCTCCTGATTTTGTGGGGCGGCTGGACTATGAAGGAGAGCTTGCGGTCATTATCCGCCGCAGAGCAAAGGATGTAAAGGCAAAGGACTTTTCGGATTATGTGCTCGGCTACACCTGCCTGAATGACGTCACAGCTCGGGATATTCAACAGCATGACGGTCAATGGACCCGGGCTAAGTCTATGGACGGTTTTTGTCCAATGGGGCCTTGGGCGGCAGATGGGGTGGACCCCTCCGGACTGAAGCTGGTCACACGGCTCAACGGCACGGTGGTGCAGCAGGGAAGCACCGCTGATTTTATCACACCGGTTCCCCAGTTGCTGGAATTCATTACCGCTGCCATGACTTTGGAGCCGGGCGATGTAATTGCTACAGGTACGCCTGCCGGCATAGGGAGTATGATTCCCGGAGACCAGGTCGAAGTTGAGATCGAGGGGATTGGAACATTAAAAAATCAGGTGGTTTGAGCAGAAAATAGAGCAGATTTAGGCACTGAATATTTTTTTAGAAAAACTTTCACAAAAAGGGTTGACAAATCTCGCTATTCTGATATAATAGCCCATGGTCGCTTGAGAGAGCAAGTTGATAGCGGATTAGTGTAATGGTAGCACACCAGACTCTGACTCTGTTTGTGAGGGTTCGAATCCTTCATCCGCTGCCAAGTAAACCCCTGGAACTGTAAAGTCCCGGGGGTTTACTGTATTTTGAGCTTTGGTGATTATTATTTCCCAACTTGCTGTTCCAGGCTTTTCAACTAAAAATTTCGGTAGGCTCTTGCAAATTCACTCTCTATTGGGTATACTATAAGTTGTTCGACAAAAACTGCAAGGAGGTCATCCCACAATGGCACAGATCACAAAGGATACCATCATTGGCGATATTTTGGACATCGCGCCCGGCACCGCGCCCATCTTCATGTCTATCGGCATGCATTGCCTGGGCTGTCCGTCTTCCCGCGGGGAGACGGTGGAGCAGGCCTGCATGGTCCACGGTGTGGATGTGAACGCTCTGCTGGAGCAGCTGAACGCTTCCATCGCCTGAGAAAGCATCTTCTGAAAAGAGCGGAGGTTCCGCTCTTTTCCTTTATCTTGAGTATGACAGGGGAGGGAGGACATGGAACTATCGCCAAGGCTCCATACCATCGCCCAGCAGGTTCCTATGGGGGCACGGCTGGTTGACGTAGGTACTGACCACGGTTATCTGCCTGTTTGGCTGTTGCTGAACCATCAAATTAAAAGTGCTGTTGCCGCCGATTTGCGGGAAGGACCGCTGAGCCATGCCAGAGAAACCTCGCGGCAGCATGGACTGTCTGAAAGCATTTCCTTTCGACTGTGTGATGGGCTGGCAGATATCAAGGCGGATGAGGTGGACACGGTGGTGCTTGCCGGTATGGGCGGAGAAACTATTGCGGCTATTCTGAAGGCTGCGCCCTGGACACGGCAAGAAAAGCTGCTGATTCTACAACCAATGACCGGCGCGCCTCGCCTCCGTCTGTGGCTTCAAGACCATGGATACACCATTATCAAAGAGGCAATATGCTGTGAAGGAAAAAAGCTTTATAGCATTTGGATAGTGGCCGGTGGAGTCATGCCTCCGCTGTCTCCCGCAGAGCAGTGGGCTGGAGTGAACTGCTCAGTGGCGCTACGTTTAGACTATTTGAACATGCTGGAGAGTAAGGCTGAAAAAGCCCTCTGCGGCCACAAAGCCGCCCAAATACCGGAGCAGGCTGCCATCGCTTATCTGGAGGAGGTATTGACTGGGCTGCGGGAGATGAAAAAGGAGTTGGAATCAAATGACCACAGTAGCTGAGGTATTCGCTTTTCTACAGGAAAAGGCGCCGTTTGAATTGCAGGAGGGATTTGACAATTCCGGCTTCCTGGTTGGACGGGAGGATACGTCTGTCAGCAAAATCCTGGTGGCGCTGGATATTACGGAGCAGGTGGTTCAGGAGGCTTCTGAGCATGGAGCGCAGCTGATTGTGGCCCACCACCCGGTAATATTTGGCGGCACTATGTCAGTGACCGACCAAACCGTCACAGGACGCGTCCTGCTCTCTCTGGTCGAAAACGGAATTGCTGCTATTTGTGCCCATACGAATTTAGACGCTGTGGAAGGCGGCGTCAATGATGCCCTCGCTTTGCGTCTAGGGCTTACCGACATTGGTCAGCTGAAGCAGTCCGGAGTTGATAAGCAGGGGAGACCCTATGGCATAGGCCGGGTAGGAATCGTGCCGGAACAGCCGCTGTATGACTTTGCGATGGCAGTAAAGCGTCTGCTGGGGGCCAATGGTATTCGGCTGGTAGACGGTGGCAAACCAGTCCGTATGGTTGCGGTGGGCGGCGGTGCCTGTGGAGATATGATGAGCGACGCATTGGCGCAGGACTGCGACACATTCGTTACCTCCGACGTCAAATACCACCAGTTTTTGGAGGCCCGGGCGCTGGGCCTCAACCTGGTGGACGCAGGACACTATCCCACGGAAAATGTGGTGTGTACTGTGCTTCGGGACTGGCTGACAAAGCGCTTTCCGCAGGTGTCCACCACCATTTCTCAGCGGCACGCAGAGATTTTTTCTTACCTTTAACCTAGGCATGAAGCGGCTCTCGCCCTCATATGGTGGAGGGAAAGGGGACTGGCTTATGAAACGTGATATTTTGTTGTTGGTGTCGTGCTTATGTGTGCTAGTTGGGGTGAATTGGCTGGGCAGGGAACAGGCCTTGCCTGCCGCCGCTGTCTCCGGTGCGGAGAACGAGTGGACATTGATTTTGGACGCTGGGCACGGTGGGGAGGACGGCGGAGCCAGTACTGCAGCAGGGCAGAAGGAGAGCGATATCAACTTGGCCATTGTGCTCAAAACTCAGGCGTTGATGGCCTTTCTTGGCGTGGAGCCTCAATTGACCCGAGACTCAGACATCTCACTGCACAGCAGCGGAGCGGAGACCATCCGGCAAAAAAAAGTGTCGGATTTGAAAAACCGGGCGGCGCTGGTGGAGGATACCCCGAATGCCCTATTTATTAGTATACACCAAAACCACTTTACAGATTCCAGGTATAGCGGGACTCAAGTGTTTTTCAACAGCGGTGACCTTAATCGCCAGTGGGGCGAGGATACCCAGGAGATATTTCGGCAGATACTGAATCCTCAAAACAACCGGGAGGCCAAACCCGTACCAGACGGCATCTATCTGTTTGACCATATCAGTTGTCCCGCCATCTTGGTGGAATGCGGTTTTCTCAGCAATGGGGAGGAGGCTGCGCTGTTGGTGACTGATGCCTATCAGAGGAAGGTAGCGGTTGCTTTGACCGGAGCATATTTTCATGAGCTCCAGAAGATACCCACGATTTTAGGAGGGGAATGACATGGCAAAGGTCAGGTCCTCATTTTACTGCACTGACTGTGGAAATGAGACGCTGAAATGGCAGGGGAGATGTCCTGCCTGCGGGGCATGGAACACCATTGTGGAGCAACCTGCGAAGGATGTGAGGAAAAAAGCGGCGGCGGTCTCTGCCATCGATTTGGGAGGGCGTCGTCCCAAGCCGATGGCGGAGGTGGAGGCCGTAGATGAGCTGCGCTTCAACACCGGTATGAATGAACTGGACCGGGTGCTGGGCGGAGGTGCGGTGAAGGGCTCTCTGGTACTGGTGGGCGGCGCACCTGGCATCGGAAAATCCACTCTGATGCTGCAAATCTGCGACAATTTATGCCAATTTTCTGATGTTTTATATGTATCTGGAGAGGAATCCGAGCGGCAAATCAAGCTGCGGGCCCAGCGGCTGGGCATTCGGGACGACAGGCTGTACCTGTTTTCCGAGACAAATCTGGATGATATTGTGGCTGCTGTGCAGGAAAAGACGCCGGATATCCTTATTGTGGACTCAATCCAAACCATTTATAATGGAGATTCCAATTCCTCTCCAGGCAGTGTGGCTCAGGTGAAGGAGTGTACCATGGCCCTGATGCACATCGCAAAGGGTATGGGAGTTACCGTGTTCGTAGTGGGACACATCAATAAGGAAGGGTCGCTGGCCGGTCCCAAGGTGTTGGAGCATATGGTAGACTGTGTGCTCCATTTTGAAGGGGAGGAGCACAACTCTTACCGTATTCTGCGGGCGGCAAAAAACCGCTTTGGCGCGACCAATGAGATTGGCGTATTTGAGATGGGAGACCAAGGCCTGGTAGAGGTGCCAAACCCCTCGGAGGCCATGCTGTCCGGGCGGCCGGAAAACATGCCAGGCTCCTGCGTCACCTGTGTGATGGAGGGGGTGCGGCCCGTATTGGCGGAGGTGCAGGCGTTACTGTCGCCCTCGGCCTATGGGAATTCCCGCCGCACCAGCAACGGATTCGACTATAACCGTGCTATGATGATGCTGGCCGTGCTGGAAAAACGGGGCGGGCTGGTGTTGTCCAACTGCGACTTTTACGTCAATGTTATCGGCGGTCTGATGCTGGACGAGCCAGCAGCCGATCTGGCCCTCATTGTAGCTCTGGCGTCCAGCTTTCGGGACAAGCCCGTACCCTATGACCTGGCGGCCATTGGGGAGGTTGGGCTGACCGGTGAGCTGCGGGCAGTAAATGCGGTGAACCAGCGGCTCAGTGAGGTTCGGCGGCTGGGCTTCACCAAATGCCTGGTCCCGGCCAGGAGCAGCGGAAAAATTGCAACACCTGCCGGATTAGACCTGATTCGAGTCAGCAACATTCGTGAAGCCACCGCAGTTCTGGTTTGACGGGCGGGGTGTAAAATTCAGACACACGTCGTTGGGAACAGCCTGTCCAACTGACTGGGCCTGTGCTAAGGTGCACAGGCCCTCATCCTGAAACTTACAGCTCTGTGTGCATGGTATAAAACTCATCAGCAATCACCTTAAAAATTGATTGAAGTACAAAAGAACCTACGGGTCTATTTGGAAGGGAGGCGTAAGCGTGCACATACTCAACTCAACAAAATAAAAATTTTGTTGAGTTGGAGGGAGGGGAAACTGAGCCATAACGGCCTTTCAGCCCATTTTCAGCGATCATCATATCCGGCTGGCTAGCCGCCTGGGTCGCAGCTACAACGCTGTGTCCAGCTTAGTTTGTCCAACTGCTTACTCAGTTATGAATGTGCCGCCTTTGACTATGACAGATTATCGAACGGAAGCTCCGCCCATTCTACGGGATTTCCTGGCCTATCACGAGACGATTCAGGGCCACTCCAGGAAAACTGTAGATGAATACTTTTTGGATCTGCGCACCTTTTTTCGCTACATTAAAATTGAAAAAGGCCGCGTTTTGCGTACCACGTCTTTAGACGACATCTCAATTGACGATGTGGACCTGGCTCTGGTCAAATCGGTCACATTGACGGATATTTACGCGTTCCTCAGCTTTCTCAGCCGGGACCGGATTAAAAATGCCAACGATCCTAATTCCCGGTATGGCCTTGAGGTATCGTCCAGAGCCAGAAAAGTGGCAACAATTCGCTCATTTTACAAATATCTGGTCTCAAAAGCAAAGCTTTTGGATGATAACCCTATCCAGGAGCTGGACTCCCCCAAAATCCGCCAGACTCTGCCGCGCTATCTGACGCTGGATGAGAGCATCCAGCTTTTGGAATCTATTGACGGCGACAATGCGGAACGGGATTTTTGCATCATCACGCTGTTTTTAAATTGCGGCGTGCGTATCTCGGAGCTGGTTGGATTGAACCTCTCCGACATCCGGGGCGACCGCCTGCGGGTGCTGGGCAAGGGCAACAAGGAACGGGTGGTCTATCTGAACGCGGCCTGTCAGAACGCCATTGACGACTGGCTGGAGGTGCGCTCCAATTCCGGCGCAGCAGACCCTAACGCACTGTTTATCTCCCGCAAGCACACCCGGATCACCAAGGCCGGGGTTCACTATATGCTCAAGCTGCGCTTCACCGCCGCTGGGCTGGACAGCAGCAAATATTCCGCCCACAAGCTGCGTCATACCGCCGCTACCCTGATGCTGCAAAACGGTGTGGATGTACGTACCCTTCAGGAGGTGCTGGGCCATGAGCACCTGAATACCACACAGATTTATACCCATGTGGACAGTGAAGCGCTGCAAAATGCTGCGTACTCCAATCCATTGGGGCAGATCAAAGCAAAGCCGCGCCGTGGACGCCCCAAAAAGCAGGAGGAGTAACCATGCCGAATATTTTGAGAATCGCCTGTGGAAATGGGAACTGTTATTTGGTTTCCAATGGCAAGAATGCGTTTTTGGTGGACACATGCCGGGAAAAGTACCGGCAAAAGGTACTGGAAGCTTGCAGGCAGTTTGAGGTCCGCCTGTTGGTGCTCACTCATGGGCATATCGATCATATGGAGAATGCCGCCTTTTTATCACAGTCCCTACATATTCCTATCGCCATGCACCGGGCAGACCTTGAGTTGTTGGGAAACAATTTAAAGCAGTCCTTATCTGCACGGAGTATTCTGGGGAAAATTGTACTGGCCGCTTCCATTAAGACCTTTCAGATGATACAATATGTTCCAGAAATTCAGCCGGATGCATTTCTGGAAGACGGTGATTCCCTGGACTCCTATGGTATACCGGATATCAAAATAGTGGGGCTTCCAGGGCACACAAATGGTTCCATTGGTTTAGATATCGCTGGCAAAGACTTGATTGTTGGGGACGCGCTGATGAATATGTTTTATCCCACCGTCTCCATGCTGTACCACGACCGGGAAGTCATGCTGCAAAGTGTGGAGAAGATTGAGCGGCTCGGCCCCAGAATGATCCATTTTGGACACGGGAAACCGGTGCAGAACCGGAAATGGACAAAATGAGACCGAAAACAGCGCGGGGCATTATACCTCCGCGCTGTTCGCTCATCTCTGGCTGGTTGTGGAGTCGTCTGTTACCTTGATTGCTCCGACGATATGGAGAAAACGCCACTCCACCACATTTTGATAGCTGTCCAAGGGCCGGTAGTCAGCGTCATTGGAATGGGCCGCAATGAGAATATTATCCGGCCTGGGTATTTTCCCCACCGACACGATTACCGGCGTGTGGGCAAATACTTCCCCGCTGGACTCGAACCGAAGCTGGATAAAATCCCCCGGGCGCAGAAAATTCATGTGAACCTGGATGCCTACCGGACCGTCGGTGGGCTGGGGTCTGGTCATGAACTCCCAGAAAAACGGCACTCCGGTCCAGGCCGGTGCGCGGTCGGTGGCATCGATGTAGTACCAGCCATACTCCGGCGTAAAATTCATGATGCCGGTGCCGGCGTAGAGGCATTGGGACGCGAAATTGGTGCAGTCGCCGCCAATCTCGCTGAAATCATAGAAGGCCGGATTGCGGCTGTAGGCCCATTTATGAGCATAGGACACCGCCGCCCGTCGGTTGTATGGGAGCAACTGGATCATACTGCCTCTCCCCCTTTCCGCCTATCCTATGCGTGCCGTCATTTTGTTGACACTGCTTGAAAATCATTTCTCCTGTTTTGTCGGTTTTGACCTGTAAAAGCTGGAGCTTTTGCTTGCAATTTCCGGCTTAAAATGTTAAAATCATGACATATACCCCTGCAAATATATAATTTTAAGGAGTTGGTCAACTATGCCACTGGTTACCTCTACTGAAATGTTCAAAAAGGCATACAACGGCGGTTACGCTGTGGGCGCTTTCAATGTCAACAATATGGAAATCGTTCAGGGCATCACCGAGGCCTGCCGCGAGGAAAAGGCTCCTGTTATTCTCCAGGTTTCCAAGGGCGCCCGTGCTTACGCCAACCATACCTATCTGGTCAAGCTGGTGGAGGCCGCTGTCATCGAGTGCCCCGAGATTCCCATCGTGCTCCACCTGGACCATGGCGACAGCTTTGAGACCTGCAAGAGCTGCATCGACGGCGGATTCACCTCTGTCATGATCGACGCCTCTTCCAAGCCTTTCGCGGAGAATATTGAGATCACCAAGAAAGTGGTCGACTACGCCCATGATCACGGCGTAGTCGTTGAGGCCGAGCTGGGCGCTCTGGCCGGCGTGGAGGATGAGGTCAGCGTGTCCGCTGAGGACTCCCACTACACCCGTCCCGAGGAGGTCGAGGAGTTCGTGTCCAAGACCGGCTGTGACTCTCTGGCTATCGCCATTGGCACCAGCCACGGCGCTTACAAGTTCACCGCCGCTCAGTGCACTCGCAATGAGAAGGGTGAGCTGGTTCCCCCTCCCCTGCGCTTCGACATTCTGGACGAGGTCGTCAAGCGTCTGCCCGGCTTCCCCATCGTGCTCCATGGCTCCTCCAGCGTGCCCCAGGAGTATGTGAAAATGGTCAACGCCAACGGCGGCAAGATGCCCGACGCAGTGGGTATCCCCGAGGAACAGCTGCGTAAGGCCGCCGAGAGTGCTGTTTGTAAGATCAACATCGATTCTGACCTGCGTCTGGCCATGACCGGCACCATTCGCCAGTTCTATGCCGAGCACCCCGACAAGTTTGACCCCCGTGAGTACCTGAAGCCCGCCCGCGCCAACATCAAGGAGCTGGTGCGCCACAAGCTGGTTGACGTACTGGGCTGCAACGGCAAGGCCTAATTAACCAACAACAAAGGAGAAATTCAACATGGCACAGTTAAAGGGCGCTTGCGTCATCGGTCAGTCCGGCGGTCCCACCTCCGTCATCAACGCCAGCGCGTACGGCGTCATCCGTACTGCGCTGGACTGCCCCGACATCACTGCTGTTTACGGCATGGCCCACGGCATCAAGGGTATGCTGAACGATCAACTGTATGATATGAGCCAGGAAGACGCCAAGGAGTTAGAACTGCTGCTCAACACCCCCTCCTCCGAGCTGGGTTCCTGCCGCTATAAGATCGCCGACCCCGACGTAGACGATACTGATTACAAGCGCATTCTGGAGATTTTCAAGAAGTACGACATCCGCTACTTCTTCTACAACGGTGGCAACGATTCCATGGACACCTGCGCCAAAGTGAGCCGCTTCATGGCCAAGTCTGGCTATGAGTGCCGAGTGATGGGTGTGCCTAAGACCATTGACAACGACCTGTTCGGCACTGACCACTGCCCCGGCTTCGCCTCCGCCGCCAAGTATATCGCCACCTCCTGCGCCGAGGTGTACAAGGACGCCCGGGTGTATGACACCGGCATGGTGACCGTCATTGAGATCATGGGCCGTCACGCCGGCTGGCTGGCCGGCGCCGCTGCTCTGGCCGGCGTGGTGGGCTACGCCCCCGATCTGGTTTACCTCCCCGAGGTAGACTTTGATATGGACAAGTTCCTGACCGACGTGGATGCCATCTACAAGAAGAACGGCAACTGCATCGTGGCCGTCTCCGAGGGCATCCACTATGCCGACGGCTCTTTTGTGTCCGAGGCCAAGACCTCCGCCACCGACGGCTTCGGCCACGCCCAGCTGGGCGGCCTGGCTGCCCTGCTGGCCAATATTGTGAAGGAGAAGACCGGGGCCAAGGTCCGCGGCATCGAGCTGTCCCTGCTCCAGCGCTGCGGCGCTCATGTGGCCTCCCGCACCGACATCGACGAGTCCTTCCTGGCGGGCAAGACCGCCGTGGAGGCTGCCGTGGCTGGTGAGACCGACAAGATGGTGGGCTTCGAGTGCACCCGTGAGGGCGGCGTGTACACCTGCAAAACCAAGCTGTTCAGCCTCTCCGATGTGGCCAACTTCGAGAAGAAGGTGCCGCTGGAATGGATCAACAAGGAGGGCAACGGGGTCACCCAGGATTATATTGACTATGCCCTGCCCCTGATTCAGGGCGAGGCCAAGGCTCCCACCGAGCACTCTCTTCCCCGCTTCGCGCGGCTGAAGAAGGTTCTGGCGAAGTAAAAAACACACAGGCATAGAAAAGGCCAGACGGTTGTAAAACCGCCTGGCCTTTTGTTATTCCTCTGTCCATTTTATAAAGCGTACTACTTTTGCCCAGTATTGTAAAGTATGCTGTTTGCATAGTGTTTGTCCGAAAACAGCCCAGAGGACTTAAAACCTCTGGGCTGTTCATAACTTTTTCAGGTAATTTATTCAATCAGTTGTTCTCGTTGCTAGCCACGCCAGTCATGGCCTGTGTGACAGCCGCTCCCCGGGCGTCCAGCCCCTTGGTCATGGCCAGGGCCTCGGTGATGTCGTAGTCCACAATGTCCTCGCCCTGCATGGCAACCACCCGGCAGGTTTTTCCCTCTGCCAGCAGCTTCACCGCCTCGTAGCCCATATAGGTAGCAACACGGCGGTCCCGGGCGCTGGGTGAGCCGCCCCGCTGAACGTGGCCAAGCACGGTAACACGGGTGTCCAAAGCAGTGGCTTCCTTGATTTGATCGGCCACGCTATATGCGCCGCCGGGAACGCCCTCCGCCACAATGACCATAAAGTGGGTCCGCCCGCCCAGACGGGCCCGACGGATGGGTTCAACAACATCCTTCTCAAAATCGACTTCTTTCTCAGGCACCAGCACCACAGTGGCACCGCAGGCAATGCCCACTGAATAAGCTAGATGCCCAGCCCGATGGCCCATAACCTCAACCACAGAGCAGCGCTCGTGGGATTTCATGGTGTCACGCAGGCGGTCAATGCTCTCCAGCGCAGTGTTGCAGGCTGTATCATAGCCGATAGTATAGGTGGAGCAGGCAATGTCATTGTCAATAGTGCCAGGGATGCCGATAACGGAAATACCGCTGTTGGCAAGGCTGAGCAACCCTTTAAAAGTACCGTCGCCACCGATGCCGACCAGGGCATCAAGGCCTAATAATTTACAGGTGGCAAGGGCCCTTTTTCGTCCTGATTCCTCGATAAATTCCAAACTGCGAGCGGAATAGAGCATGGTGCCGCCCCGGCGGGAAATGTCGCTGACGCTTTCAAAATCCAGCCTGGTAAAATCACCATTGAGCAAACCATGATAACCGCGGCGGATGCCGATACACTCCACGCCATAATGCAGAGATGCGCGAACTACAGCGCGGATAGCTGCATTCATGCCGGGAGCATCGCCTCCACTGGTAAATACACCGATTCGGTGGACTGCAGATTTCATAACAATCAAATCCTTTCCATCTTTATTTTATAACTATACCCTTAACTCGACAACCTGGTCCGTTAGTGCGGACTGATGCGCATCCAGAACGGGCTGAACATAATCGGCCAGAAAATCAGTCACTTGCTCTGGGCAGCGGCCAATGTAGCGCGAAGGCTCCATATGGGCAGATAGTTCCTCTCTGCTCATACCAAACAGAGGATCTGCAGCCAGCAATTCAATAAGATTATTTGTAAGGCCTAATTCCTTTACAGTCCTCCCCGCTTCCAGAGAATGACGCCGGATTTGTTCATGGAGCTGCTGCCGGTCCCCTCCCCTTTTCACGGCGTCCATCATGATGTTTTCGCTTGCCATAAAGGGCAATTCTTCCAAAATGTGCTTTTCAATAACCTTCTCATGGACAACCAACCCAGAGGCCACGTTCTCATAAATGTTAAGAATCGCGTCCACCGCCAAAAAGGCCTCAGGTACTGAAATACGCTTATTAGCGGAATCGTCCAAGGTCCGCTCAAACCACTGCGTAGCAGTAGTGTAGGCAGGGTTGGCAGCATCAGCAATCACATATCGGGCCAGGGAACAGATGCGCTCACACCGCATGGGATTGCGCTTATAGGGCATGGCGGACGAACCAATTTGATTCGTCTCAAACGGCTCTTCTACTTCCTTCAAATGGCACAAAAGCCGTACATCAGTAGCAAATTTACAGGCCGACTGGGCAATCCCAGACATTGTGGCCAGCACAGCGGCATCTACTTTTCGGGAATAGGTCTGTCCAGACACAGGGACAGTATTCTCAAACCCCATTTCCTGGGCAATACGACGATCCAACTCCTTGCATTTCTCATGGTCTCCCTCAAACAGCTCCAGGAAGGAGGCCTGAGTTCCAGTAGTCCCTTTGCAACCTAGCAGCCGAAGCGTGGAGATTCGGTACTCTACCTCATCCAAATCCTGGAGCAGCTCATTCATCCAGAGTGTGGCGCGCTTGCCAACTGTGACCAGCTGGGCAGCCTGAAAGTGCGTAAATCCAAGGGTCGGCAAGGCTTTATACTTGTCAGAGAATTGGGCAAGCGCATGAAGCACGCGCACCAGCTTATCTCTGACAAGGGTTAGGCCTTCCCGCATGATGATGATATCGGTATTGTCACCCACATAGCAGCTGGTGGCTCCCAAGTGGATGATCGGCATGGCATTGGGACACAAAGCGCCATAGGTATGGATATGGGCCATCACATCGTGTCGCAGCTCCCGCTCCTTCTTTGCCGCCAAGTCATAATCAATATCCATTATATGGGACTCTAACTCATGGACCTGCTCCTGCGTGACGGGCAACCCGAGCTCCATTTCGGCCCGGGCCAAAGCCACCCACAACCGCCGCCAGGTGGAAAACTTTTTATCCTGAGAGAAGATATACTGCATCTTGTCGCTGGCATAGCGAGAGGACAGCGGGCTTTCGTAAATAGATCGATTCATAAAAATATCATCCCTACCCAATTTATTTTATGCTTAAAATTGTTCCAAGCTATGGTTGCATTTCGGGGAAAATCCGAAAATTGGATAAATTTGTTCACTCTTCACATTCATCAGCATGTTTTCTTGCCGCTAATATTATATCATACTCCACCAGTCCATACAAGTTTGTTTCCAAAAATCTTTGCCATAAAACAGAAAAAGGACCGTGCCTGAGGCACGGTCCTTTTCGTTTCATGTTTTTAGTCAGCCCTCGCCGCGCATCTTAGCAAAGCACTCGCTGCAATAGACCGGGCGATCGGTCTTCGGCTCAAAGGGAACCTTCGCCTCACCGCCACACTGGGCGCACACAGCGGTGAAGTACTCGCGGGGACCACGGGCAGCGGCCTTGCGGGCATCGCGGCAGGCCTTGCAGCGCTGGGGCTCATTCTGGAAGCCACGCTCAGCGTAAAACTCCTGCTCACCGGCGGTGAACACGAACTCCTGGCCACACTCTTTGCAAACTAAGGTCTTGTCTTCGTACATGGAAATACCCTCTCTTTTGATGCCCAGAATCGGAAATACAACCTGCTGGGACTGTAATATTTGCGTCAGCTTTCGCTGAAAACGCCAAAATTACCGGCAACCTTTCGCCGGATCCGCTGAACTGCATTGTCCACGGATTTGATCGAACGTCCCACCTGCTCACTGATTTCCTGATAGGACAAGCCAAGTAAAAAGAAACGCAATACCTTGCACTCCAACGGAGAGAGCTGCTGCCTCAGGCGAACCATCCGCTCCGTCTCCTCTTCCCTGCTGATGTACAGCTCTTCAGGACTGGCTTCAGCCCCAAGCATAGGAGACTCAAAGGGTACACTGTCATTCAAGGGAGCGTGTTTGCTCCGTGCGGCGTTGGTGACGGCAGAACGAATACGATTGCGGATACATACCTCCGCAAAGGTCTTGAACTGCGTATCATGGCTGGGATCAAACTCCCGAATTGCCTTCAATAGGCCAAACATAGCCTCTTGAATCAAATCTTCGCTGTCTCCTCCCGCCAGAAAATAAGGACGGGCACACACACGTACCGGACGCAGATACCGCTTGACCAGTTCCTCCTCCGCGTCCCGATGGCCATCAGCCACCAGCGCACAGAGCCGCTCATCACTGTATTCACTTTTTGGGAACATGATGTTACTCATAACTTGACCTTATATATTTAATCACAGAACTGCCGAATTGTCAATTGTTTCTGGTGATTTTTTTAGAAAATCTCCTAAAATCGCCTGGTGCTTTATAGTAATTTACAATTCTGGATGGACCTTCCATTATTCTTCCAAAAACAGGCTAAAATGACAGCTGGCCGGGGATGCCTGTCCCACCCGGCAAAGTCAATCCCAGATGCTGGTATGCCTTTGGGGTAACACAGCGCCCCCGGGGCGTCCGAGTTAGGAAGCCAAGCTGCATCAGGTAGGGCTCATAGACATCCTCCAATGTGACCGACTCCTCATTGATGGTGGCGGCCAAGGTATCCAGCCCCACCGGACCGCCGCCGTAATTGGTGATGATGCTCTCCATCATTCGCCGATCCACATTGTCCAAGCCCAACGCGTCGATTTCCAGAGCCTGGAGGGCCCGGTCAGCTACGGACCGGGTGATGACGCCCCCAGCGGTGACCTGGGCAAAATCCCGTACCCGGCGGAGCATTCGGTTGGCAATACGGGGGGTTCCCCGGCTGCGGCGGGCAATCTCTAAGGCTCCCTCCTGCTCAATGGGCACCTCCAATATCCCGGCGGACCGGGTGACGATGTGGGCCAGTTCTTCGGGTGTGTACAACTCCAGCCTCAACGTGACGCCGAAACGGTCCCGCAGCGGCGCAGACAGCTGCCCTGCGCGTGTAGTGGCCCCGATGAGGGTAAATTTGGGCAGATCCAGCCGGATGGAGTTGGCAGAAGGACCCTTGCCGATAATAATATCAATGGCGTAATCCTCCATAGCAGGGTATAAAATCTCCTCCACTGAACGGTTCAGACGGTGGATTTCATCTACGAACAGGATATCGTTCTCCTGAAGATTGGTCAGCAGCGCCGCCAAATCGCCAGGCTTTTCAATAGCTGGACCAGAGGTAATGCGGATATTGACGCCCATCTCGTTGGCAATGATGCCGGACAGGGTGGTTTTGCCCAGTCCCGGAGGGCCGTGGAGCAAAACGTGGTCCAGGGGTTCCCCCCGCATTTGGGCAGCCTGAATGAAGATAGACAGGTTGCCTTTGGCCTTTTCTTGTCCGATGTACTCCACAAGCGTTTTCGGGCGCAGAGAACCTTCACTCTCATCCTCCTGGGTCAGCGAGGTAGTTACCAGAGGAGCTTCTGTTTCAAAGCCGCCGTTGTCGGAAAAATCAATGCTCAAGGGTTCACTTCCTCTTGACTTTTTTTGAGGTGTTCATGTAGATCACACCGCCGATTGCCACAACGATATACAACACGATGCCAACCCACAGAAATGCAATACAGTCACATACATCGCTCAGCGCTACTACGCCAGTGCAGGCGGCAAAGGCAAACATCAGACAACCCGTGGCCCGGCAAAGGGCTTTTTCGTCATATTCTTCTTTTTCTTCTGGAGAGGATGTATTGTAGCCCGCAATGAGAAAACCTCCTTTGCCGCAGGAAAAAGTGACTCCCAGCAGCACAAAAAATGCCGCCACAATACTACTAATAATCAACATGCCAAAACCTCTTTCTGTGGAATTGTGATTGTTACCCCTTCACCATTTTTTTCAACGCCTGTTTGATCACATCCTCCAGAGTCAGTGCGTCCAGGTCGACTCCTTTTAGTACCACCGCAATTTCGCTCTGACTGTACCCCAGCACCGCCAGGGCCGCCGACGCCTCGCTGGCCTTGTTTTCCGGAATAACGGTGATCCCCCCAGCAAAGGCCTCTCCCCCGCCCACAGTCAGCTGACCCTTGGCCAGCTTGTCCTTCAGCTCCAGGATGATGCGCTGGGCGATTTTTTTGCCGATGCCGGGGGCGGCGGTCAACGCCTTCTCATTGCTGGACACGATGGCCATGGCCAGCCCCTCCGGACTGTTGGAGGACAATATAGCCAGCGCCGCCTTGGGCCCTACCCCGGACACGCCGATGAGCATCCGAAAACAGCCCAGTTCGCTCTCGCTGACAAAGCCATACAGCTCAAAGACATCCTCGCGTACATTCAAATGAGTGTAAAGCTTTGCCGTTTTTCCCATGCTAAGTTTGCTGAGAGTATGGTTTGTGGTGCGGCAGGCATAGCCCACTCCCCCACAGTCGATCACCGCCAGGTAGGGCTCCACATGGGCCACGGTCCCATTCAGATAATAAAACACATTGATCTCTCCAAATTCTAATGTAAAGATTGCAAAAGTGAAGTGGACGACCGAGCGTGGCACAACGCGATGGCCACCGCGTCGGCGGCGTCGTCCGGCTTGGGAACGGTGTTCAAATTCAAAAGCCGCTTGGTCATATCCATCACCTGCCGTTTTTCCGCCTTGCCGTAGCCTGCGACAGCCTGCTTCACCTGGGAGGGGTTGTACTCAAAAATAGGCAGTCCCATTTTTTCCGCCGTCATGAGGATAACGCCCCGGGCCTGGGCTACGCCGATGCCAGTGGTGACGTTATGGTTAAAAAACAGCTCTTCAATGGCCATCTGGTCTGGGTGGAATTGGCCGATGAGTTCCTCCAGGTCGGCGGCAATTCTCCACAGCCGGGCAGACAGCCGCACCCCCGCAGGGGTGTTGATGGCTCCGCACGCCGCCATGCGGTATTTTCCCTGTGCGGATTCCACCAGGCCAAAGCCCACGATGGCATAGCCCGGATCAATTCCGAGGATGAGCAACGATCCACCTCCCTGCATAATTTCTTTCATGATACCACAAACAGCAGTTAAAGACAAGTGAAAACGGCGGATGACAGCATCATCCGCCGTGAGCGCTTATTCCTCAAGCGCGAGGATGGGCTTTGGAGTAGACATCCTGAAGCCTCTGATTGACCACCTGAGTATAGATCTGGGTGGCAGAGATATCCGCATGGCCCAGCATCTCCTGAATGGACTTCAAATCTGCGCCGTTTTCCAGCAAATGGGCCGCAAAGGAATGGCGCAGCGTGTGAGGGGTGATGTCCTTGTGAATGCCCGCCTTGTCCTGGTAGCACTTGACAATCTTCCAAAACCCCTGACGGCTCATTCGCTCCCCATTCATATTGACGAACAGAGCGGTTTCTCCCGGGTCCTCCAGCAATTGAGGCCGCACATCATTGACATAGGCGGACATAGCCCGCACAGCCCCTTTGTAGAGCGGCACTATCCGTTCCTTGCCCCTGCTCCGGCAGCGAAGGAAACTGGCCGACAGGTTCAAATCCTGGACGTCCAGGGAGATCAGCTCAGATACCCGTATGCCGGTGGCATACAGCAGTTCCAGCATGGCCTTATCCCGGCAGCCCTTGGAGTCGGAGGGATCGGGCTGCTCCAGAAACAGGTCCACCTCGCGGTTGGAAAGGATGGCGGGCAGCTTACGCTCCACCCGGCTGGGAGTAAAACCTTTTGCGGGGTTGATCTGCACCACCCGAATGGACATCAGATAAGTGTAAAAGGATTTCAACGCCGCTACGGAGCGGACCACGGTGGCATTGGACTTGCCGGCCTTCTCCAAATATCGGGCATAGCGCCTCACATCCTCCTGATTGACCTGGGGCAGGGACAGCAGCTCCTGCTGGACCCATCGGTTGAACTGACGCACATCCCGGAGATAAGAGCTGAGCGTGTTGGGAGTCGCCCGTTTTTCCCGGGCCAGCCATGTCTCATAGGTGGAAATGTAATCCAAATTGCTCAACCCCTCTTTCATGTGGTAAACAGACGGGCACACACCGCTGTGAGCAGCGCAGGCATCAGCGTCTGCTGCAATGCCACAGCCAATACCAGCAGCCCCGCACAGGGGGACAGCGTCTGAGTCCTCTGGCTCCAGGCTAGAGACCGCTCGCCGGACAGTCTGCCCAGCGACTGACGAAAGGCGTCCGCCGCCACGACGAAAAGCACCGGAATAGACACCAAAGCGGTCACTCCGAAGGCAGCCAGAGAGACCGCCATCCCAGGCAGGCCAAAAAGGCGGACAAGCATTGCTGCCGCATAGGAAAGCAGGAAACTCCGCATCCCCAACAGAACAGGAATTCCAAACGCGCCCAGAGCGGTAGAACCCAGCAGAAACGCGGCCAGCGGCCAGCGGGTCAGGTCCCATATAGACGACCACAGTGAAGGCTCCACACTGCCTCCTATACCCGTTGCCTGAAAATATTGGTAAAGATGATCAAACAACTCGGGTGTATCCCCACTCCAGTCAGAAAAAAGAAAACCGCCCAGCGCACCGGCCATAAAGCATGTGCCCAGGATTACCAGCCGGGTCAGTTCATTCCATACTGGGGCCGATTTGATCCGGTTTCCCATTTTACGCACGGCCACCTGCATCACCCCAGCCTTATACCATAATTTGAACACAAATAAATAGTATGATGGTCAAGGAGAATATATGCCGGGGCAAGCCGCTCCACTTCCCCGATTTAATAGGCCGGCTATCAAATTTTTGCTGCACAAGCCGTGCGGTGATTACAAGTTGTATTCCTGAAGAACGCAGCCGGTTTTTGACATTAAATACTTTTTTGCCCTAATGGTTCACAAAAACGGTGCTTCTTTACTATAAACTACTTTTCCTGGAAACGCAAGAGCAATTGCCCAAAAATTTTCAAGAAATCTATTATGTATAGTTGTTATGTATACTATATTATGTCTACCACTTAACGGAACGAATAACTGCAAGCGAAAAACACATGATCTTGTGGCAATGCAATCCGCAGCCTCAAAATACGGAGGCTGCGGATTGTCAGCTGTTTTTCATCGTATTTTGGGGAAAGAAGCCTACTTCCCCGCCATACCGGCCCGGATTGCCTTCATAGCGATGGCGCACTCCAGCCGTTTGCGCTGCATCTCACATCCAAATCGGTTTGGCTTTTTTATGTCGTCATTGACAAGCAGGTTGGAGGCGGAGCACCCCCCACTGCAATAAAACCTAGCCCAGCAGTCCTTGCAGTCGGGACGGGTGTAAATGTTCAGCGCGGCAAATTTCCGGGACAGCTCCATGTCAAAGGTACCGTCATAAAGACTGCCCAATCGGTATTCCTCGTTTCCTACAAACTGGTGACACGGATAGATATCTCCATCCGGTGTGATGGCCACATACTCACACCCTGCCCCGCACCCGCGCATCCGCTTGATAACACATGGGCCTTGGGATAGATCAACATTAAAATGAAAGAAATTTACATCATCCCGTTTCAGCAGTTCCACCGCCAGCCGCTCATATTCCTCTAGAATACCGGGCAGATCCTCCTCACGGAAGGCATAACCGCAGTCTGGACTACCCACCACCGGCTCCACCGACACATGGCGGAAGCCCTGATCGCCGATGTGCATCACATCGGCGGCAAAGTCCGGGTTGTGGCGGGTAAAGGTGCCTCGAAGATAGTAGTCCTTCTCTCCCCTGCCCTGCACCAGCTTCTGAAACTTTGGCAAAATCACGTCATAGCTGCCGCTGCCGCTCACCGTTTTGCGCATCCGGTCGTTGACTTCGGGCCGACCATCCAAGGACAGCACCGCGTTGGACATCTCCTGGTTGATATACTCAATCGCTTCGTCATTGAGCAGTACGCCGTTGGTGGTAATGGTGAAGCGGAAATTTTTCTCGTGCTTCTCCTCAATGGACCGGGCATATTCCACCGTGGCTTTCACTGTATCCATTGCCATCAGCGGCTCACCGCCAAAGAAATCCACCTCAATATTCCGCCGGGCACCAGACCGTTGGACGACAAAATCGATGGCCTTTTTTGCCGTCTCAACATCCATCGTCATACGGTGGCCGGTGCCAAAGTCACCGGTGGAGGCGAAGCAATACTGACATCTCAAATTGCAGTCATGGGAAACATGAAGGCACAGGGCTTTGATAGGGGCGTCCTGCTGCATGAGGACAGCCGCAGCTGGGTCAATGTAATTGTCGCTGGTGAACAGCAAGCTGTTTTTTTGGAGCTCAAGCAGCTCCATCCAGGCCTCGTCCACCACGGCGGGAGCGTATTGGGGCAGTTTTCCGTAGATCTCCTGAGGGCAGGCGTCCTCCATGGGGGCGTCCAGCAAAGACAGCACGTCATAGGCGGTCTTGTCCAGCACATGGACGGCGCCGCTGTTCACGTCCACCGCCACAGAGACCCCAAGACAGGTAAATGTGTGGACCATTATGGTCTCCTCCTTTGGCACGCAGAAAAAGGGTGGGACAAGCCCACCCTTTCCGGCGCTTTAAAAAATTACTTGTTATTTTCGCACTTCTGATTGGCCACGGTGCAGGAGGTCTTGCAGGCGGACTGGCAAGAGGTCTGGCACTCGCCGCAGCCGCCGTGGGCCGCGCTCTGCTTCAGAGTAGCGCCGTTCAAAGTCTGAATGTGAGTCATAGATATCTCCTCCAATTCAAAATGTTGCTTTATTATACCACGCTGCTGCAGGAAATTCAACACAATTATTTTTGTTCAGATGGATCACTTGGACACACCCCTACGGATCCCTCCAGTTCCACCATTTCAGCTGCTCCGGGTCCTCAATGCGTCCCTCGGCATAGGCCACCGCCAGCCGGTAAACGTAGAGCACGCAGCGGTCCACCGTGCAGCCTTTAAGAAAGTACTCCTGAGCATAGAGCGCTTCCGGGTCCTTCCTCTTCAAATCGTCCAACCGCTCTATGCCCAGTGCGTTCAGATGCGCTGCCATGTTGGCGCCTACACCAGGAATCACGGTCAGCTCCGACTTCGGCCCTTTCGCCATCAGCGGTAGATGGGATATTTCGTGGTCAGCTCCGCCACGCCGGCGCGAATATAGTCCGCCTTAGCCTCAAAGTCAGTGGACGCCAGGGCGATATACTCCGCTACCTTATCCATGTCCACCTCCACAAAGCCGCGGCTGGTGACAGCGGGGCTGCCCACACGCAGACCGCTGGTCTGGAAAGGAGAACGGGGATCGCCGGGTACTTTATTTTTGTTGGCGGTGATCCGCACCTCATCCAGGCGGCGCTCCAGCTCCTTTCCAGTCAGGTCGCCCATGTCCCGCAGGTCGATGAGAGACAGGTGATTGTCCGTGCCGCCGGACACCAGCTTCATGCCCCGCTTTGTCAGGCCCTCGGCCAAGGCGGCGGAATTCTTCACGATCTGCTGCTGGTACGCCTTGAATTCAGGGGTAAGCGCCTCACCCAGAGCCACCGCCTTAGCGGCGATGACGTGCATCAGCGGGCCGCCCTGAGAGCCCGGGAAGATGGCAGAGTTCAGCTTCTTGGCCAGATCCTCATCATTGGTCAACAGCAGGCCGCCGCGAGGTCCCCGAAGGGTCTTGTGGGTGGTGGTGGAGGTGACATGGGCATAGGGAATGGGAGACGGATGGAGTCCCGCCGCCACCAGGCCGGCGATGTGAGCCATATCCACCCACAGATAAGCCCCCACCTCGTCGGCGATGGCGCGGCAGCGCTCAAAGTCGATGACACGGGGATAGGCGGACGCGCCCGCGATAATCATCTTGGGCTTACACTCCTTGGCTTTTCTCTCCAGCTCGTCATAGTCGATGCGGCCGGTGCTCTCGTCCACACCGTAAGCCTCCATCTTAAAATACTTGCCGGAGAAGTTTACCGGGCTGCCGTGGGTCAGGTGCCCGCCGTGGTCCAGGTTCATCCCCAGCACGGTGTCGCCTGGCTGACACAGGGCCATATAGACCGCATAGTTGGCCTGAGCGCCGGAATGGGGCTGAACGTTGGCGAACTTGGCCCCAAACAGCTTACAGGCCCGCTCAATGGCCAGGTTCTCCGCCACATCCACACACTGGCAGCCGCCGTAATACCGCTTGCCGGGATAACCCTCGGCATACTTGTTGGTGAGCACGCTGCCCATAGCGGCCAGCACCGCCTCAGATACGATATTCTCCGACGCGATAAGCTCAATATTGTCGCACTGGCGCTGATACTCCGCCCGGATAGCCGCGCCCACCTCAGGGTCACGCTGGGATACGAAGTCCATATATTCCAAAACCATGTTCTGTCTCCGCCTTTCAAATTTAGTCCTCTCATTATATCCTGTTTTTCCAAAAAGCACAACTGACGGGAAGAAAAAATCGGGGTCGCTTTTTTCCTGGATTTGTGTTATCCTTGACAATGAGGTGAGACAAATGACGACTGAATCCAACGTGCGCGCGATTGTAGACGCACTAAAGGAGCTATACCCTGACGGGATCTGTTCTCTGCAATACAAAAAGGATTATGAATTGTTGTTTGCTGTGCGGCTGTCAGCTCAATGCACCGACGAACGGGTGAACATGGTCACCCCCGCTTTGTACGAACGCTTCCCCACTTTGAAGGCGTTCGCGGAGGCGGACCCTGAGGAGGTCGGCGAGTACATTCACTCCTGTGGGTTCTTCCGGTCCAAAAGCAAGGATATGGTGCTGTGCGCCCAAATGCTGCTCAGCGAATACGGCGGCAAAGTGCCCGGTACCATGGAGGACCTGCTGCGCCTGCCCGGCGTGGGGCGCAAAACTGCCAACCTCATTTTGGGGGACGTGCACAACACCCCCGGCGTGGTGGTGGCGGACACCCACTGCATCCGCATCACCGGGCGGCTGGGTCTCACCGACGGCACCAAGGACCCGGCCAAGGTGGAAACCCAGCTCCGGGCCGTCCTGCCGCCGGAGGAGTCCAACAACTTCTGCCATCGGATGGTGCTCCACGGGCGGGCGGTGTGCACCGCGCGGAAGGCCAAATGTGGGGAATGCACCCTGGCCCCCTGGTGCAAGTATGCTAAAACGGAATTCAAGACATAAAAAAGCCCGCCCCGGTCCATCTAACCGGGGCGGGCTTCTTCGGATTTTACTGATCCACCGGGCTCAGCTTATCCAGCGGGATGACTGCTTTTCCACCATCCCAGTTCAGCATCAATGTGCCTCCTTGGAATTTGGCAGGGTCAGTGACCTCCTCCAAATAAAACCGCCTTATCTGACTCAAAGCGCCATTGCCGCTTCCTTGGGTCAGGGTGACCTCCGTCCCATCTCTGGCAGTCAGAATAACACTGTCTTCCTGATTCAGTATATTCCACCAGTTGTTCCGCACATCTTCGTTCTCATCGGCCCAATATTCCTCCACCGTACCTTCCCGCACCAGGGTCAGTTCCAGGGTCATGGGGGACAAGTATACCTTCTCCAACGTGACGCCGGCCCCGTCCAGGGTTCCAATGATTCGATCTGCCTGCCAGAAGTACCCAATATCATGCTGGGGCAAGGCAACCTCAAAGGACCAGTCGCCGGAGAGGACAGTCTCGTTCTCCTCCTCCCCGCCCACAAAATAGTACAGGTCAACGGCCGGAACCCACAATGATACAGCATCCTCCAGCAAAGTCCCCTCATAAAAATGGGTGTTATACTCAAAAACCATCGAACAGCGGTTATCCTGGCGGTCATCATCCTTCAGCACTTTCCACCTGCAGCTGCCGCACGCTTTGTCCTCCAGCTGTTTCCCCTCTGCATTGAGAAAATAGGGCCAAGTCCACTCCTTGCTTATGAATCCTTTGGGAGTCCAGCATTTGGGGTCGTCAAAGTCTCCCATGTCCAGCACCGTCCCCTCCGGGGCGGTGAAGTCGGCCAGCACCCTGATACAGGTGCGGTCCCAATACACCTGGGTCACATGGAGCGTGGCCCCATTGCTCTCCTTGGTGATGTCCACCGTTACCGCCCCTGGGGCCAGCAGCTCCACGGTTTTGGTATCCTCTGGCGCAACACCGAAATATTCCAGCAGCCGCCTGTTCAGCCCCGGCACAACAGCGGCGGCGGCCGTTGTCACCAGCAGAGCGGCGGCCGCTGCTCCCAGCACAATCCGTTTCCAGTTTTTCATCGGTTGTTTCCTCCTCGCATCGTCCCGGAGGAGTTTTTCCAGCAGCTCCCGCTCCCGGCGCGGGTCGGGGGTCAGCGCGTCAAACATCCGGTTCAGCTCATGCCTTTCCATAACCTTCCTCCTCCAGTTTGAGTTTCAGTTTCCTCCGGGCCTGGGCCAGCCGGGAGCGCACGGTGGAGGGGTTCTCCCCCAGCATATCCGCAATCTCCCCGGTGGTGTAGCCCTGGTAGTAGTGGAGATAGAGCACCAGCCGGTGGGACTCGGGCAGCGCCGCCACCTGATCCCATACCTCCTGGTCCCGGGGCTGCTCCCAGGTAAGGGAGTCCAACGCCCCGCTGTCTGCCCGCCGGGTGCGCCACCAGTGCTTGAGCTGGTTATAGCACTCGTTCCGGGCGGTGACAATCAGCCACGCCTTCTCGTGCTCCGGATCACGGAAGGGCTGGGCCTGCTCCATCGCCTTGCGAAAAACGGTCTGGGCGGCGTCCTCCGCATCGGGCACGTTTTTCATCAGCATCAGACAGATTTGGTAGACCATCTTAAACTGCCTCCGGTAGAGGTCGGCCAGCTCCTCCCGGGATAACGCCGCGTGTGCCATGGGGACCGCCTCCTTTCGTCTTTCTGTCTACTACACAATCGGCGGGGTCAAATTGTTGACAGCGCAGGAAAATTTTTTGCAAAAAGCAGGGCGGACAGCTGCCGCCGTCCGCCCGATGATGCCGGTCGGTTTTACAACCCCTGGTGCAGCTTTGCCGCCGTCAGGGTGTTTTTCATCAGCATGGCCCTGGTCATGGGACCCACGCCGCCGGGAACCGGGGTGATGTAGGACGCCTTGGCGGCAACTTCCTCAAAGCATACGTCGCCGCACAGCTTGCCCGCGTCGTTGCGGTTCATGGCCACATCGACGACCACCGCGCCCTCCTTTACCATGTCAGCGGAGACCAAGCCGGTCTTGCCCACGGCGGACACCAAAATATCCGCAGAGGCCGCCAGCTCCTTCATATCCGGCGTTTTGGAGTGGCACATTACCACCGTTCCGTTGGCATGGAGCAGCAACAGAGCCATGGGCTTGCCCACAATATTGGACCGCCCCAGCACCACGCACCGTTTTCCCGCCAGGTCGATGCCGTATTCCTTGAGCATCTCCATCACGCCGCCGGGGGTGCAGGGCTGAAATACCGGCGCTCCAATGGTCAGCTGGCCCACGTTGTAGGGATGGAAACAGTCCACATCCTTGACAGGATCAACGGCCAGCAAAACCTCCTTTTCATCCAGCCCCTTCGGCAGAGGAAGCTGAACCAGGATGCCGTCAATGTTCTCCCTTCCATTCAGCTCAGCTACCAAATCCAGGAGCTGCTTTTGAGTGGTTTCTGTCGGGAGGGCATACTCCTCGCTGTAGAAACCGCACTCCTCGCAGTCTTTCCGCTTACTGGTCACATACACCCGGGAGGCAGGATTGTCCCCGACTAAAATCACCGCCAAACCGGGCTTCCGGGACAAAGCTGCGGCCTCCGTCCGGACATTCTCCTTTACCTTGGCCGCCAGGGCCTTTCCGTCAATCAAGGTCGCCGCCATCTTGCCTCTCCTCCTTGTTTTCTTGCTCGGGCTGGAATTCTTCCGGTTCATTCTCTGCAACAGGCTCTGGGGAGTCCTCCACAACGGCCTGTGCCGTTTCGGCCTCCGCTGCAGGCTGGAACGGCGGCGAGGCCGGTCCAGCAGTTTTGAGCCGCAGGACATACAGCCCAATACCAACCACCGCCGACAGGATGCCCAGCATTTGGGAGGAACGGATGCCGGTGCCGAAGAAATACAGGCTGTCGGTACGCATCCCCTCGATCACTGCCCGGCCCAGACCGTACCAAATCACATAGCCGAGAAACATCTGACCGTTGAACCTCCGGCCCCTTTTCACCAGCAGCACCAGCAGGACAAAGCCCAGCAGATTCCAGACGGACTCATAGAAAAAGGTGGGGTGAACCCCCAGCGTTCCATCCAGGATACTGTCATATATCTGCTTGGACTCCAGCAGTCCGCCCCGCCACAGCTCGTTGGCAATGGACTCCGAACACATCCGCCAGGGTAAGCCTGTGACGCCGCCATAGCATTCCACATTGACAAAATTTCCCCACCGTCCCACCATCTGGCCGATGAGCAGACCGTAGGCCGTAATGTCCATACCGCTCCAAAAATCCACCTTGCGCACCTTGCAGAACAAAAGCGCAGAGATCACCGTACCGATGACGCCGCCGTAAATGGCCAGCCCGCCATCCCAAAAGGCGATCATGTTCAACAGGCTGAAGGAGCCGTCCGCTGTAAAGCACACGGAGGGATTAAAGATCACATAATAGGCCCGCGCCCCAATGATGGCCGACGGCACCACCACAAAGATGGCGTCGGTGATGACGTCCGGATCCATGGAAAACCGGGGCGCCCGCCACAGGCCGTAGGCCACAGCCAGCAGAAAGCCCGCCGCAATGATGATGCCATACCAATAGATATTATGGCCGAACACAGAAAAGGCCACCCGGTTCAGCTCAAATTCCAACCCCAATCCAGGAAAAAAAACGGTATTTGTCATGGTCATTCCTCTTTATGTCTGTTGATGTTTATTCCTCCGGCGCGACGATGGACAGGGCCGCCCGTTCCTCCACACACCACTCACGCAAAAGGGCCTCGCCGTCGGCGCGCTCGATGCTCTGGAACACCTGGGGGAAGCTGAGATAGTCCTCCCCGTTGAAATGGGCCTCGGCCAGCTCAATGCAGGTATCGTCCATAGAGTTGAGACGCCGCACCATAGCGCCGTAGGCCGCCTTTTTCAGCCGGTCCCACAGCTCTTGGTCAATCCCCGACTCGCCCAGGCGGGCGGCCTCTTTCAACACCTCGTCCTTGACCCGCTCCGGGTCGCGGCTCTCCCCTTCCGCCACAAGGAAGGCACAGCCGGGTCCGGCAGAATAGAAGCTGTTAAAGGAGCTGTTCAGCAACCCTTGCTCATACAGCCGGTTGTACAACGGCGCAGAGGGACCAAAGAGCACGTCGCACACCAGCTCGGCCAGCAGCCGTTGGCGCAGGCCCTTCCCCCTGACGGCTGGACTGCCCTTAAGACCCAGCGCAAACAGCGGGATGGACACCGGCATGGTCCGGTGGGTGAGTTTCTCCCCTACCCTGTTCGGCTCCGGCCGGCCGTGGTCGGCGGGCGTCGCCGAGGTAGGTTCGCCGGACAGCACCTCCCATGCAATATCCGATACCCGCTGTGGGTCGATATTCCCCGCCGCACACAGCACCATGTTGCCGGGCCGGTAAAAGGCCCTGTGGCATTGGTAGAGGGTGTCCGCCGTGATGTGGGAGATGGACTCCACCGTCCCCGCCACCCGGTTTCTCACCGGATGGCTCACATACATGGCCTCCAGCAGGCGGCAGTACACCTCATCATTGGGGTCGTCTTCACACATTCGGATCTCCTGGGCAATGATACCCTGCTCCTTGTCCACGCTCTCCTGGGTAAACCAGGGCACCGACACAAAGGACAACAGCGTGCGCAGATTCTCCTCAAAGTTCGGCACACCGTCAAAATAGTAGCCCGTCATGGAGGCGGAGGTAAAGGCGTTTGGGTCCACCCCATTTGCCGCCATAGTCTGGAGTGCGTTGCCGTCCTCGGTATCAAAGCTTTTATGCTCCAGGAAGTGGGCCACGCCCGCCGGGGTGTCCAGCCAGTTGCCGTCCTCTCCCCGGAAACGCAGGTCCATCCCGCCGTACCGGGTGGCAAAAAAAGCAAACTGCTTGCTGTATGACCGCCGCGCATCCACATAGATGTTCAGGCCGTTGGGCAGAACGTCGTGATAAACGGTCTGCCCCAGCGCGGTATACTCCAATTTATCCATCAATCAGCCCTCCTTTCCGGTCAGGCGGTACACCGTATCAAGCTTCAGCCGTTGGGCTGTCTCCACCACCTGATCCGCCGTCACAGACTCCACCGCCCGAATCAGCTCCTCGCCCTCCAGATCGGTATGGAACAGCAGGCGGGTGAGCTTGTCATCCTCCAACTGCCCCTGGCTGTCCAGCCGGCCCCGGAGGCTGTTGGCTACGGTACGGGCCGCGGCGGTAAGCTCTTCGGCCGTGAAATCACCCCTCCGCACCGCCTCCAGCTGGGCCAGAATGGCCTCCTGAGCCCGGTCAAACTGGGCAAACTCCACCCCGGAGGACACCACCATCAGCCCCTTGATCTTGTCCAGCATGGACGAGGCATAGTAGCACAGACTCATCTTCTCCCGCACGTTAAGGAACAGCTTGGAGTTTGCGCTGCCGCCATACAGGGTGTTGCACACCAGAAGCGCGGGATAGCCTTCGCTGCCCATGGTGATGCCGCCGGTGCGGAACCCCATGGCCAGCTTGCCCTGGGTCACATCCATGGAATCCGTCGCCGTGCGCACGGGCCCCTTCGGCTCAGACGCCACCAGACAGTCCACCGGAGCGGTCCGCCCTGTCAAAAGGGGGGCAAAGGAGCGGCGGACTGCATCCTCCACCCGCTCTAATTGTGCACCGCCGCCATAATAGAAGGTCACCTTGGCCTGGAAGAGCATGGAGCGGTAATCCGCCCAAAGCTGCTCCGGCGTCATAGACCGCGCCTTCGCGCCGTCCCCCAGCTTGTCAACGGCGTAGGCCTCCCCTGCGCACATCTCCTGGATAAGCCGGAAAATGGCCCAGCTCCGCTTGTCGTTCATCCGAGCCTGGATACGGTCGGCCAGGTTGCCCCCCTCCGACTCCACATAGTCCCGGCGAAACGCGCCGTCCTCTAAGGCGGGGTCCAGCAGGGCCTCGCCCATCAGCTCGGCGGCGGGCTCCAGCACCGCTGAACCGTCCAGAGCATAGCGGTCGTCAATGAAGCTGCACAGGATGCTGACACACTGGCTTTCCCCCCTTTGGCGCACCCCGGTGCTCAGAGACGCGCCGTACAGCGCATCGGCGGCGGCGGACAGCTTTTCCATATCCGGATGGCGGCGGCTGCCCCGGTAAAGCACTTCTGGGATCAGCGCTCCTCCAGTGGCGGTACCCGCGCTGAGCGGAATGGTGAGTGTGACCGACAATAGGCCGGTTTTAAACTTATCTGTCTGAGCGGCTGCCAGCTCCACCCCGTCCGCCAGCCGTTTCCAATGCTGCTGCATAGCCTTCCTCCTCATTGGTACAAATGCAAAATTACTCTGAATTAGTATTATACATCATTGCCCGCTGTTTGACACCTGTTATTTTGCCTGGAATGGTAAATTTTTTTGAAACACCCTTACAGGCAGGGAAAACGCGCGTAAAACGCGGCATTTTCTTCTTGACTTTTAATCCGGTTTGTGGTATAGTATCACATTGTAAAGTTAATCAGCTTTACACAACATCTTCTGGAGGCGGGGTTCCATGAAAAATCAGGCATACCGTATGGCCATGCTGTTTGATTTTTACGGCGATTTGCTCACCGAGCGCCAGCGGGAATTCTACGACCTTTATTATAATGAGGACCTCTCCCTGGCCGAGATCGCGGAAAATTATGGCATCTCCAGGCAGGGCGTGCGGGACGTCATCGTCCGGGCCGAGGCCGCTATGACGGAGATTGAAGACAAAACCCACATCATCCGCCGCTTCCAGCAGTCCAAGGCTCCCATCGCCGCCATCAACGACGCCGCAGACCGGCTGCTCCAGTCCGTTGACCGGCGCAGCTACAACGACGCGATGCTGGATGAAATCGCCCGCACCATCAAGGAAAACGCCGCCAAACTGGAGCAGGAGTAACTGTTATGGCATTTGAAAGTCTCACCGATAAACTGTCCGCCGTATTCAAGCGCTTGCGCGGCAAGGGCCGTCTGTCCGAGGCCGACGTGAAGGAAGCCATGAAGGAAATCAAGATGGCCCTTCTGGAGGCGGACGTCAATTTTAAGGTGGTTAAGGGCTTTGTAGCCTCGGTCACCGAGCGGACCGTGGGCCAGAATGTGATGGAATCCCTCACTCCGGCCCAGATGATCGTCAAAATCGTCAACGAGGAACTCACAAATCTGATGGGGGGCGGCGACAGCAAGCTGACCATTTCCTCTTCCCCTCCCACCGTTGTCATGCTGGTGGGTCTTCAGGGCGCTGGCAAGACCACCAACGGCGCCAAGCTGGCGGGCTTGATGAAAAAGCAGGGTAAGCGGCCCCTTCTGGCCGCCTGCGACGTGTACCGCCCCGCCGCCATCAAACAGCTGGAGGTGGTCGGCGAGCAACTGGGTATTCCGGTGTTCCAAATGGGCCAAATCGACCCGGTGGACATTGCCAAGGCCGCCGTCGAGCACGCCAAGCGCCACGGAAACGATATGGTATTTCTGGACACCGCCGGACGGCTCCATGTGGACGAGGCGCTGATGGACGAGCTGCGGCGGGTCAAGGAGGCGGTAAACCCCACCGAGATCCTGCTGGTGGTGGACGCCATGATCGGCCAGGATGCCGTCACCGCTGCCAAGGCCTTTGACGACGCGCTGGATATCGACGGTGTCATGCTCACCAAGCTGGACGGTGACGCCCGGGGTGGCGCGGCCCTGTCCATCCGGGCAGTTACGGGAAAGCCCATCAAATTTGCGGGCACCGGCGAAAAGCTGGACGCGGTGGAGGTTTTCCATCCCGACCGTATGTCCAGCCGTATTTTGGGCATGGGCGACGTGCTCTCCCTCATTGAGAAGGCAGAGCAGAACCTGGACGCCCAAAAAGCCGCCGAGCAGATGGAGCGGTTGCGCAAAAACAAATTCACCCTGGCCGACTTCTATGACCAGCTCATTCAGCTTAAGAGCATGGGTTCCATGGAGGAGATTGCCGGGATGCTCCCCGGTATGGGCAGAAAAAAGCTGGATCTATCGGTGGACGAGGACAACCTGAAGCGTATTGAGGCCATCATCCAGTCCATGACCCCTTACGAACGGGAAAACCCCTCTGTGCTCAACTCCAGCCGAAAAAAGCGCATCGCCGCCGGGTCCGGTACTCAGGTGGTGGATATCAACCGTCTGCTCAAACAATTCGACATGATCCAGCAGCTTACCCGGCAGTTCTCCAACCCCAAAAAGGCAAAGGGCCTGTTCGGGAAATTCCGGGGTATGGGAATGCCCTTTTAATGTTGGTTCTGTCCCCTTTTGGGACACTTACCATAAACGAACAAATCACTTTGGAGGTGAATATACGATGGTTAAGATCAGACTGCGCCGCATGGGCGCTAAGAAGGCTCCCTTCTACCGCGTCGTGGTGGCCGACTCCCGCTATCCCCGGGACGGCCGTTTCATCGAGGAGATCGGTACCTATGACCCCCGCCAGAACCCCGCCGCTGTCAACATCGACACCGATCGGGCCCAGGCCTGGATCAAAGCCGGTGCTCAGCCCACCGATACGGTGCGCGACCTGCTGAAAAAGGCTGGCCTGTAATCGTACTCAGGAGGCCACATGAAGGAATTGCTCACTTATATTGCCCGCAGTCTGGTGGACGATCCTGACGCGGTGTCCGTCTCCGAGTATGAGACGCCCGCCGAGACGGTGCTGGAGCTCCGGGTCGCCCCCGGCGATATGGGCAAGGTGATCGGCCGCCAGGGCCGCATTGCCAAGGAGATTCGGGCACTGATGCGCTCGGTGGCCCAGCGCCAGGGCAAAAAGCTCTCGGTCGACATCGTTGACTGAAACGAGAAGCAGGCGGGGCCCAGCCCCGCTTGTTTTCTTATATGCGGCCCCATAAGGCCGTTCCCTAGGAGGTATGTCCCCATGAATGAATTTCTGGACTGCGGTCAGATCGTCAACACCCACGGCATCCGCGGAGAGGTGCGCATTGTCCCCTGGGCGGACAGTCCGGAGTTCCTGTGCAAGTTCTCCACCCTCTACGTGGACGGTTCCGCTATGAAAACAGCGTCCAGCCGGGTACACAAGGGTAGCGTGATTGTCCGATTCCAAGGTGTGGATACCGTGGAGGCGGCTATGGCGCTCAAAGGCAAGACCGTCCAGCTTTGCCGTGCCGATGCCAAGCTGCCCAAGGGCTCCTTTTTTCTGGCGGACATTATCGGCCTGGATGTGGTGGATGAGGACGGGCGGAAGCTGGGCACACTGAGAGAGGTCCTCTCCCCTTCCATCCAGCAGATTTATGTAGTGCAGGGCGAGCGGGAAATCATGATCCCCGCCGTCCCAGAATTCATTCTAGAAACCAATATTGAGGCAGGTTATATCAAGGTGCATTTGATCGAGGGGATGTGACCATGTATCATATCGATATTATGACATTGTTTCCCGATACTGTAGGCGACGTGCTGTCCGAGTCCATTCTGGGCCGGGCACAGGAGCGGGACATTCTGCGTATCGAAGCCCACCAGATCAGGGACTATACCACCAATAAGCAAAAGCAAGTGGACGATTACCCTTATGGCGGAGGCCGTGGGGCCGTCATGCAGGCTGACCCGTTGTATCGATGCTGGGCGCACATCTGTGAGCAATATGGCAAGCGCTCCCATACCATCTACTTGACTCCCTGCGGCAAGACCTTCACACAGGCGGAAGCCAAGCGCTTGGCCTGGGAGCAGGACCATCTGATTTTGGTATGCGGCCATTATGAGGGAATCGACCAGCGGTTCATCGACGAGTGTGTGGATGAGGAGATATCTCTGGGAGATTTTGTCCTCACCGGCGGAGAGATTGCCGCCATGGCGGTGGCGGACGCGGTGTGCCGCCTGGTGCCTGGTGTGCTGGCCGATGCAGAGTGCTTTGAGAAGGAGAGCCATTGGGACGGCCTACTGGAATATCCCCAGTATTCCCGCCCCGCCGTCTGGCATAATATGGAGGTCCCGGAAATACTGTCCGCCGGCGACCACGCCAAAATTGAGCGGTGGCGGCGGAAGCAATCCCTTCTGCGCACAAGGGAACGCCGGCCCGACCTATATGCAAAACTGGACCTGTCCTCCAAAGCGGACCAGAAACTGCTGGCGGAGTTGAAACGGGAGCTGTCCCGCCCTTCCCTGCCCCAGCCGGTTGAGTGCCGTTTGGCAGAGGAAAAGGACCTCAACGATATGGAGGTTATTCTGGACCAGGCCAAGACTCTCCTGTGTCCCATCGGGCAGTGGAACGAAAACTATCCGGCCCGGGAGGATTTTCTGGACGACATATCCCGAGATGAATGCTATGTGCTCACCTGTGACGGCAAGGTAGGCGGATTCTTCACCCTCAGCGTCAGGCCCGAGGCGGGCTATGCCGCCATCACTGACGGGAAATGGTCGGCGGACGAGCCCTATGCCGTCATCCACCGCTGCGCGGTGGCGGAGCAATGGCGGGGCTCTGGACTGGCGGACCATATGATCGGCGCCTGTCAGCGTCTGGCGCTGGCCCAGGGAATCGGCTGGCTTCGGGTAGATACCCACAAGAAGAACAAGGCCATGCAAGGGCTGATTCGGCGAAACGGCTTCCAATACCGGGGTAATGTGCTTGTGGATGCCCCTGAAGGGTACGACTGCCGCCGGGTGGCCTATGAGAAACGGCTGAGACACCCTACTGCCAATGTCAAAAAGGACATCTGAGAATTGCCTGCCTCCCTTGACAATCCATGTTGAGATGATATAATCTGATTTGTATTATTATATAAGGGGATTGTTTTTATGAGTTTTTCCATTATTGTCGACAGCTGCTGTGACTTGACCCCTGAGATGCGGGCCGATCCGGTTTTCCGCTCTATCCCCCTGACCATCCGGGTGAGCGGCAAAGACTATGTGGACGACCAAGGACTGGATACCAGCCTCCTGATCTATGCCATGGACCAGAGCCCGGAGGCCTCGTCCTCCTCCTGCCCTGCTCCCGGCGACTATCTGGAGGCCTATCGCCAGGCTGAGGGCGACATCTATGTGGTCACTCTCTCCGCCCTGCTCAGCGGCTCCCACAACAGCGCGTGGCAGGCCAGGCAGATGTTTTTGGAGGAACAGCCGGATCGGAATATTCAGGTCTTTAACTCCTGCTCCGCCTCTGCTGGGGAGGTGTTGCTGGCTCAAAAGGTGCACCAGCTGGCAAAGTCCGGTGTTCCTTTTGCTCAGGTGGTCGCCCAAGTGGAAAAAACCATTGCAGATACCAACACCCTGTTTGTACTGGAAAACCTGGACAATCTGAAAAAAAATGGACGGCTGACCCGTGTGCAGGCCATGCTCACCGGCGCACTGCGCATCAAGCTTATCATGGGATCTACACCAGAAGGAGAAATCTGCAAGCATGGGCAGGCGTTGTCCATCAAGCAAGCGCTGGCTAAGCTTGTAGAGATCATGGCGGCGGATAAAAAGCATGAAGGGAAAACCCTTTACATCGCTCAATGTCTATGTCCTGACCGTGCCCAGCAGCTGTGGGAGCTGGCGCAAAAGAGCTGTCAGTTTGCCAATGTCGTCATCACCGCTACCCGGGGGATCAGCTCCTATTATGCCAACAGCGGCGGCGTAGTCGCGGCCTATTAGTTTTGATATATGGATTTATGTAATGTCAGGGATATTAAAGCACTGTTGGCCCGCCATGGATTCCATTTTTCCAAATCTATGGGGCAGAATTTTCTCATTGCGGACTGGGTGCCTCATGACATCGCGGAGGCCGCTCAACTGGATCAGAACTGTGCTGTGCTGGAAATCGGCCCAGGCATTGGTCCCCTTACCCAGCAATTAGCTCGCCGGGCGAGAAAAGTGGTTGCGATTGAGCTGGACTCCTCCCTGCTGCCGATTCTGGACGAAACGTTGGCCGGTTATACTAATGTAGAAATCGTCTCCGGCGATGTGATGAAGCTGGACCTTTCCGGTATCATATCTGACAAGCTTTCTCCCTTTACAGTAAAGGCCTGCGCTAATCTGCCATATAACATCACTACCCCGGTGATTACAAAGCTGTTGGAAGCGGGGGGATTCCAATCCATTACAGTTATGATTCAGCGGGAGGTAGCCAGGCGGATCTGTGCCGCTCCGGGCGATTCGGATTGCGGCGCTTTCTCCCTGTTCTGTCAGTATTATGCTGACTGCGAGCTGCTGTTTGAGGTACCGCCCGACTGCTTCCTCCCTGCTCCCAAAGTTACCTCTGCTGTGGTTAGACTTACTCCCCGTGCCGTGCCGCCGGTTGCGGGAAATCGAGACGCGATTTTTGCTGTGGTAAAGGCGGCCTTTGCCCAGAGGCGCAAAACGCTGCTCAACGCTTTGGCCGCAGCCTACGGCAGCCGCTTCTCCAAAGAACAACTGCGGCAGATTGTTTTGGAGTGCGGTTTACCTGAAACGGTTCGCGGCGAACGTTTAAGCTTGGAGCAGTTTTCCCTTCTGGCAAACCGCCTCAACTAAAATGCCCCTCCTTTGTCAAATCCTTGCCGACTGCATAGGATAGAACAAAGGAGGGTTTTCCTTATGCCTATTATTTATCTTTCCCCATCTACTCAGGAAAGCAACATGTACGTCAATGGCGGCAGCGAAGAGGAGTGGATGAACCGTCTGGCGGATGCTATGGTGCCTTATTTGAAAGCTTCCGGCATTCAGTACACCCGAAACACTCCGGACATGACAGCCGCATCCTCGATCCGAGCATCCAATGCTGGTTCTTATGATCTTCATTTGGCGCTGCATTCTAATGCCTCCGCTCCCAACAACTACGGCGGAACACGAGGCATCATTGTGTTCTACTATCCCGGCAGCACCAATGGAAAACGAGCCGCAGAGATCATGGCCACCAATCTGAAAGCCATCTATCCCCTACCCAACCGGGTACGGGCAGAGGCCAGTACCTCTATCGGCGAGGTACGCCAACCCCGCGCTCCGTCGGTATTCATCGAATTGGGTTACCACGATAACGAAGACGATGCCACTTGGATCAAGAATCATTTAGATGAGACGGCGCGAACCATTGTACTGGCCCTTACCGAGTACTTTGGCATTCCTTTTTTAACACCAACCGGCTCCACCCGCCAAGGAGTCGTTGACGTTGATTGGGGCTATTTGAATATCCGATCCAGGCCAACTACCTCAGCGCCCGTTATCGCCAAAGCCTATGACGGTGCGCGACTGACCATTCTAAATCAGTGGCAAGGCTGGTATTTAGTGTCTTTCGATGGGGCTGAGGGATATGCCAATAGCGATTTTGTCACTTTGCTATAGAACATACTCCACCAACCTTCTTATTCGCTACTGTTAAAATACGCAAAAAGGTTTTCAGTCTTCTGCTGGATGAGGTCAGCCGGCAATAAAGGTGTTCTCAGCGGCAGCATCCAGATGCTTCATGTTCATACATTTCTTGCTGCCCTGCCCACCACCCAGGTGCGGCGGCGGATCTCCCGGTTGAGCCGTTCCATGACATTGTTGGTGCGGATCCGTGTCCAATGTTTGTAGGGGAACTGGCAGTAAGTCTTAGCTATACAATTTACCCTGACAAGGTTTGCTGTCTCCTTTCTGAATATGGTTCCCCAACCCTATTCTATTTGAGACTGCAAACCTTGTCCTTTTTACCCTCTTCTATTAGGACGTTACCGATAAAGGACAAGACTGAAAACAACATTTTATTGTGCAGTTACCCTAAATTCTTTCCTTTGTGACAAAATTGAACATCCAGAAAAAAACACGATTTGACAATCGTGTTTTTTTCATGCCCAAAAGG
>CAOKLO010000018.1 GCA_948469375.1 uncultured bacterium
TTTCCAGCCATTTGCCATAGTCCCGGGCAGCTTGGCTATGCACGCGTATCAGGGCACCGTTTTTTGCGCTCCACCACTGAAAATCCCTTGTTTTTAAGGCTGCTTTGTTCACACTGTTCTCTCCTTTTTCGGATTTCCCGCCGCAATGCGGCACAATTACAGTAGTAAAAACAATAATAATTACTGTAATTCAGCTTTTTTGGTCAAAAGCTCCTGATTATTTGCCTATTTTGAGAATTTCAAAACGATTTTGGATGAAAATATTTTAAAACTCAAAAATCGCGTCATGTAGTATAGTTATAGCATTACTTTATAAATTCATTAGTTATCTTTTATGATAGCTCTTCTAAAGAGAGCTATCATAAAAGAAATAATCCATAAAGAAACACTATACTACCGACTCCTACGTGACTTTCCAGGCTTTTTGGCCCAGCTTTTGAGGCTGGCCCAACAGCCTGGCAACTCAAGGCCATTGGATTAGGGAAAACTGTGGGGGCCCCAACAAGAACGCTTCGCGTTCGCCTGGCCGTACAATGCTTTGCGCTTAAGGCCAGGGGAGCGGCCTGCTGCGGCGCATCTCTTTGGGGCGCCTTTATCCGCCCCAAGAGTATTGGTTCACGGGGATGACCAGCGAATTGCTATACACGTAGAATCGGTACGGGCGCAGGCCATCGTCAATTTCAATGACTTCGCCGCCGTTGAATACCATGTCCGGGATGACATCACTGAGGCGGTAATCCCGCATCTTTTCAAAGAATTCCTTCGCTGAGAGGCCGAGTGTAATAACAGTTTTCACCTCATAGCGGCGGCGTTCGGGGCTGATGCACTTCCTTGGACGGGCTTCCCAGGCTTCCCGAATGAAGCAGTCCATGAAGCGGTGCCGGTCGTCGATGAAGTCATAGATGCGGCAAATTGGCGGCGAAATCAGTCTTGGACACCAATCTTTCGGATAGGCAGGCCCGGACTTTGGGAAGCGTTTTGGCTTCCGCTTGCCGGGAAAGCCGTCACAATAGTAGGTAGGGGTGAGTGACGGACCAATCTGTAGAAGATAGGAGCACTCCCGGCATCGGAACCGGGGAAAGAGTGAACGCATGATTTTTCACCTCGAATTTAGTTTAGTTGGACAACAAAATCTGACCAATATCAAGGAACCTGGAATGCCGGACTGTGCCGCATTTGCCTTGGGGCCCAGTGAAGTATCACTGCTCCCTTAAAGGCCCCTCCCATAATTATAGGGAAAATTGCGTTTTTTTTCGTTTTTACAGCGCCGTCAGCTTTTCAGAGAGCTTCTTTTTCGCCCGCCAGATGGCCTTCTGCACGGCGTCTTTCTGCATGCCGAGCATCCCGGCGATTTCTTCGGTGGTGTATCCATCCCAGAAACGGAGCAGCAGCACATCCCTGTCCCGTGGTGGGAGCTGGGAGATGGCTTCCATCACGCCCAGCCGTTCGGGATGAACCTGCGCCGTCTTCATATTGCTGACATCCAACGGCTCGCAGTGGGGCCGGCTCCGGTAGAGGTCAATGGCCCGATGCTTGGCGGTGAGAGCCACGTAGGCTTTGGTGGCGGGGGAGTCGATATCCCCCAGCTTGTCCATGTGGGGAAGCAGGTAGAGAAGCGCTTGCTGAGCGGCGTCCTCAGCGTCTGCGGGATTTTGCAGTATCTCCATGGCTATATGACACATGAGGTGCCAGTATTTTTCGAAAAGCTGTTCAGCTTTCAATTTCTGTGTTTCTAACATAAACTTTCACATACTTTCTTGTTGATATCTACCTCCTTTTTGATGTGGTATGGATGAATTAGACGGAGATTTTGCGGCTAAATGTTGACAAACTATGAATTAAACTGAGCTTTTGCGGGTGAATATGAATAAACTGTAAATTAAGCCGAGCTTTTGCGGATAAGTATGAACAAGTTGTGAATTAGACCGAGATTTTGCAGAAAATTTACAACAACTGGAAAAATCAGCATCAAAAGCTCGGAATAATTGCCCGCAAAATCTCGGAAAAATTATAATTAAACCGAGCTACTATGTTGACGTTTGACGAAAAATGCACACATTGTCCGGATTATTTTGACCTCGTTTTCTCCCCAGGCGCACCCCCCGCAACCCCCTCATTTCTTCCCTTTCAGGGGGCAAACGTCCAGTTGAGAATGTTGCTCAGTAATTTCGCAAAAATCGTGCTTGTTTTCTCAAAAACAGGCCGGGATTACCAGCCGCCCGCGCCGGTTTTGTGAGGGATTTTTATGGGGATGGCGTGGGGAGTGCAGCACAAGAAGTTGGGAGAGGAGAAGGGGAGAATTTGCAGGGGAAACCCTTGTTTTTCTGGATTTTTCAGCTATAATGCTCACGATTCCGATGCCCCCGAAGGGGGGGAGAATGAGAGAATTGGCGGGGGCTTTGCCTGGGGGTGCGCACAAAAAAAGAGCCCAGGAATGGTGAATTCCTGAGCCCTTTTGGGGTCATTATTGGGGTGTTGACATGTTCAAGATTCGAAAGACGGGAACAGCAGGGGCGTGGCTTACTTCAGCTCCACCTTGCCGCCAGCCTCTTCCAGCTTCTTCTTGAGCTCCTCGGCCTCGTCCTTGGACACGGCCTCCTTCAGAGTCTTGGGAGTGCCCTCGACGGCAGCCTTGGCCTCGGCCAGGCCCAGACCGGTGATCTCGCGGACGGCCTTGATGACCTTGATCTTGGCGGCGGCGTCGAAGCCGGCCAGGACCACATCGAACTCAGTCTTCTCCTCAGCGGCAGGAGCAGCAGCGCCGGCGGCGGGAGCGGCCATAGCGGCGGCGGAAACGCCGAACTCCTCCTCCAGAGCCTTGACCAGGTCGTTCAGCTCCAGAACGGTAAGAGCCTTGACTTCTTCAACCAGAGCGGTGACTTTCTCGCTAGCCATGATGAAATTCCTCCTAATTGTCAAAAATGAAGTATGTTGCGTCCCATTGCGGGACAGCCGCCCTTACTCGGCGGCGGGGGCCTCCTCGGCAGGAGCCTCTGCGGCGGGTTCGCCGTTCTTCTCGGCAATGGCCTTGATGACCACGGCCAGACTGGTGATGGGAGCCAGCATCATGCCCAGGACCTGACCCAGCAGGGCGTCCTTGGAGGGCAGCTCAGCCAAGGCGTACACGTCGTCCAGGGGGAGGACCTTGCCGTCCATAAAGCCGGCCTTGATGTTGAAGCGGTCGCCCATCTGTTTGGCGTACTTGTTGACGATTCGCATCGGGGCGATGGGGTCTTCCTTGGAGATGGCCATGGAAGTGGTGCCGTTGAGCACCTCGTCCAGCTCGCCCAGCTCCACGTCGTCCAGGGCGCGGCGGAGCAGGGTGTTCTTCACCACGGCGTACTCCACGCCATTCTCACGCAGCTCATGGCGCAGGGCGGTGTCCTCGGCCACGGTGATGCCCTTGTAATCCACCAGGACGCCGGAGCTGGCGGCCTTCAGGTCGTCCACCAGAGCGGCCACGATGGCCTGCTTCTCACTGAGAACCTTTGCGTTAGGCATTGTTCAAATTCACCTCCGGGTAATTTATCGCGGCAGGTGATTTTTTGCTTGCACAAAAAAATCGCCGCCTTCGTGTCCACACGAAAACAGCGCAAACTTAGCGTATCGGCTGCATTCTCGGCAGGACTTACGCTTTCGCACCTGCTGTCTTTGAACACTCTTGGTATTATATCGCCTGGGCCCGAATTTGTCAAGGGGAAACTGAAAAAAGTTTGATTTTCTGCCGAGGGAAACCGGATTGACATCGAATGCCAGAGGGCTTATAGTGGGTCAAAAGCGATGTCAAAACTCTTTGACGCCGCCCTAAGGCGGTTTGTCAACGGCCTTTGATAGACAAACGCAAGACCATTTGAGACAATAGCCCCGAAAGGAGGAGAATCCCATGGAAATAGGAAGGAAGCTGAAGGAGGCGCGCCTGGGGGCGAAGCTGACCCAGGAGCAGGTGGCGGAGCGGCTGTTCGTGTCCCGGCAGACCATCTCGAATTGGGAGAATGAAAAGTCATACCCGGATGTGGTCAGCGTCATCAGGCTGTCCGACCTGTATTCCATCAGCTTGGACGAATTATTGAAGGGGGATACCAAAATGCTGGAGCATTTGGAAGAGAGCACCGACATCGTGAAGAGCAATCAAAAGCTGATTCTGGCGGTGGCTGCCAATATGGTGGTGTTTTTGGCCTGCCTGACCGCAGCGTTCTTTTTGCCGGAGAGTGTTTTCTTCATCATCTGCGTTTTCTGTCTGTCGGTGCTGAGTGTGACATATTTGCTGTATCAAATAGTGAAAAGGATATGAGGAATAAAAATGGATAAATTCTACATTGTTTTCGCCGCAATAGGCGCGTCGGCACTCATTGCAGGTAGTTTTTCCTGTGTGTATCAGCTCTACAAGCTGGTGCAGGTAGACGCGGAATGCCGGGGGCTGAAGCACCCAAAACTTTGGGGCCTGTTTGCAGCTTCGGGAAACGGACAGTCAGGGCTGATTTTATATCTGATTGGCAGGAGGAAATATCCCATTCTAGCCATGTCGGAGGAACAAGAATCGCTGATGGGAAAGCGCAAAAAACGGTTTGGGGTGGGATTGCTGTTCTTGGCAGTTGGGGCCATCGTGTGTGTGCTGAGTATGTTTCTATCCGGACGGTTTTAAGCCATGATAAAAGCCGCCGACGACTGTCGGCGGCTTTTCCTATGTCGGTGTACTCACGCCTCGCCTGTTTGCGACGCGGTTCTAAGTTCTCCGACTGCGGAAAAATCCCGTCCGGAGACGTTTCGTCTCCTCCTGGGCTTTTCCTCCGCTCCGAACTTAGCCCGCCGCTCACGACGGCTCGGACGCTGTTACGCGAACTTACCGGGATTCAGCTTCACGCCGGGGCCCATGGTGGAAGCGGCGACACAGCTCTTGACGTACTGGCCCTTGGCGGCGGCGGGCTTGGCCTTGACGATGGCGCCCATCAGGGCGTTCAGGTTGTCGCCCAGCTTCTCGGGGCCGAAGGAGACCTTGCCGATGGGGCAGTGGATGATGTTGGTCTTGTCCAGACGGTACTCCACCTTACCGGCCTTGATCTCGTTGACGGCCTGGGTTACGTTGGGGGTAACGGTGCCGGCCTTGGGGGAGGGCATCAGGCCCTTGGGGCCCAGGATCTTACCCAGACGGCCCACGGTGCCCATCATGTCGGGGGTGGCGACCACCACGTCGAAGTCGAACCAATTCTCCTTCTGGATCTTCTCCACCATGTCCATATCGCCCACGAAGTCGGCGCCGGCGGCACGGGCCTCGTCGGCCTTGTCGCCCTTGGCGAAGACCAGCACCCGGGCGGTCTTGCCGGTGCCGTGGGGGAGGACGATGGCGCCGCGGACCTGCTGGTCGGCGTGGCGGGAGTCCACGCCCAGCTTCACGTGCAGCTCCACGGTCTCGTCGAACTTGGCGGTAGCGGTCTTAATAACCAGCTCCATGGCCTCGTTCACGTCATATTGGGCGGCGCGGTCGATGAGCTTGGCGCTGTCCACATACTTTTTGCCTTTCTTAGCCATTGTGCTTCCTCCTTTCCCTTACTCTTCCACCAGCACGCCCATAGAGCGGGCGGTGCCGGCGATCATGCTCATGGCGGCCTCCAGGCTGGCGGCGTTCAGGTCGGGCATCTTGGTCTCGGCGATCTTCTGGCAGTCGGCCTTGGACAGGGTGGCCACCTTGGTCTTGTTGGGCACGCCGGAGCCGGACTCGATGTTGCACGCCTTCTTGATGAGCACGGCGGCGGGGGGAGTCTTGGTGATGAAGGAGAAGGAGCGGTCGGCGTACACGGTGATGACCACGGGGATGATGAGGCCCATGTCCTTCTTAGTGCGCTCGTTGAACTCCTTGGTGAAGGCGGCGATGTTTACGCCGTGCTGGCCCAGGGCGGGGCCCACAGGGGGGGCCGGGGTTGCCTGGCCGGCGGGGATTTGCAGCTTGACATATCCAGTGATTTTCTGTGCCATTTGAAACAGCACCTCCTACATGAAATGTGGTGGTGACGAAACCTCGTCGCCGCAAACGCCATATCCCTCGCTTCCGCCTTTGGCGAAAGCTCGCTCATTTTGCTGCGGCTCCTCTCCCCACGAAAGCTGAAACCGCTTTCGCGGGGACCCCATGAGGGTTCTCCCACTGGCAGGTCTCTGTCCTGCCTCTCGTTTTTTAGATGGTCTCGACCTGGTCCAGGTCCAGTTCGACGGGAGTCTCCCGACCGAACATGGAAACGACCACCCGGACCTTGCCCTTGTCGGTGTCCAGCTCCTCCACCGTGCCGATGAAGGAGGCCAGGGCGCCGTCGGTGATCTTCACGCTGTCGCCCACGGCGTAGCCCACCACCACCTCGCGCTTTTCCACGCCCAGGGCGGCGATCTCCTCGTCGGTGAGGGGGATCGCCTTGTTGGCTGCGCCCACGAAGCCCGTGACGCCCCGGATGTTGCGCACCAGGTGCCAAGTTTCGTCGGTCATGATCATCTTCACCAGCACATAGCCGGGGAAGACCTTGCGCTCCACGGTCTTGGGGCCGTTGTCGGTGATTTCGGTGACCGTCTCCAGGGGGATGGACACCTCGGCGATGAGGTCGTGCATATTGCGGTTTTCCACAGCCTGCTCGATGGACACGGCCACGGTGTTCTCGTAGCCGGAGTAGGTGTGGGCCACGTACCATTTCAGTTCGTCCGCCATGGCTCGCCTTAACCGAAGAGCTGGAGCAGAGCGTCGATCACCGCGCGGGCCAGGAAGTCGAACACCCAGATGAAGACGCCCACGATGAGGACGCACAGAATGACGATGCCCACGTTTTTGACAACGTCCTTGGCGGAGGGCCAGGTGACCTTTTTCAGCTCACCCTTCAGGTCCTTGAACCAGCGCAGGACACGGTTGGGCTTTTTCTCCTTCTTCTTCTCCTTGGGAGCCTTGGCCTTTTTTTCGGAGCTTACGGACTCCTGCGGCGCGTTGTCCCGCTTTTCCTGTTCAGACATTTACTTTAACCCTTCTTTCCTTAGTGAGCGGCGCTCATTACTTGGTTTCGGTGTGCAGAGTGTGCTTCCTGCAGAAGGGGCAGTACTTGTTGAGCTCCAGGCGCTCGGTGGTATTGCGCTTGTTCTTCTTGGTGTTGTAGTTGCGCTGCTTGCACTCGGAGCAGCGCAGAACGATCTTGACACGGTTCCCGGCTTTCGCCATTCTCGGCACCTCCTTTTGAATTTGGCCCGCCCAACGAAAAAACGCCGGACCGGCCTTTGCCGACTCCAGCGCCTGAAACGGGCACGGTACGCCCATCTAAAGCTACGGGGGGTCGGCCAATTGCCTCCCTGCGGTCCTCCGGGGAGGGTTCAGGGTTTTTGTGGGTATCCCGTAAAAATACGCACAAAAAGAAAGCCCTGCTCACAGGTATTGGCAGTATATCACACCTGCGGGGGCTTGTCAAGCGTTGTTTTTTCATTTATAATGTGTGAAGTTGATTTCTGCGCACAGCGCAGAAATCAGGATTGTTGATGATTGGGGGAAGAGAAATGCGCGTGATGGCCATCGACTACGGAGACGCCCGCACAGGGGTGGCGGTGTCCGACGCCGCCGGGATGCTGACGGGCTACACCACAGTCATCCAGTCACGCCAGCCTGAGGGCGTGGCGGAGGAGATCGCCAGGTTGGCAAAGGAGCGCCAAGTGGACGAGCTGGTGATGGGCTTTCCCCGGAACATGGACGGCACCGAGGGCCCCCGGGCAGAGCTGTACCGCACCTTTGCAGCCCTGGTGGAGGAGAAAACCAGAATGCCTGTCCGGTTGTGGGACGAGCGGCGCACCACCATTGAGGCCCACCAGATTCTCCACGCCTCGGGGAAGCGGATGAAGGCCCACAAAAAGAATGTGGACGCGGTGGCGGCCAGCCTTATTTTGGAGGGTTATCTCACTTGGCGGGCCAAAAATCCGTAAAAAAGCGGCGGAGCAATGCTCCGCCGCTTTTTATCTGCTCTTGTTACTTTGCCAGCTCGGCGGTATCCAGAGCGATCATCAATTCCTCGTTGGTGGGGATGAGCAGCACCTTCACCTTGGAGTCGATGGCGGAGATAATGGCCTCCTTACCCCGGATGTTGTTGGCGTCGGCGTCCATCTTCACGCCCATGAACTCCAGCCCGGAGGCAATGTCCATGCGCTGCTGGGCGTCGTTCTCGCCTACGCCCGCAGTAAAGATGATGGCGTCCACCCCGCCCATGGCGGCGGCGTAAGCGCCGATATACTTCTTCACGCCGTAACTGAACATGTCCAGGGCCAGTTCGGCCCGCTTGTTGCCCGCGTCCCGGGCGGAGCACAGGTCCCGGAAGTCGGAGGACACGCCGGACACGCCCTGCACGCCGGACTTCTTGTTCAGCACGTTGAGCATTTCCTTGATGTCCATGCCGTGCTTGTTCATCAGGTACTCCATAACGCCCGCGTCAATGTCGCCGGACCGGGTGCCCATGGGCAGGCCCGCTAGGGGGGTAAAGCCCATGGAGGTGTCCACGCTCTTGCCGCCGCAGACCGCTGCGATGGACGAGCCGTTGCCCAAGTGACAGGAGATGAGCTTTAAGGACTCGATGGGCTTGCCCAGCATGTCGGCGGCCCGCTGAGTGACGTAGCGGTGGCTGGTGCCGTGGAAGCCGTAGCGGCGGACCTTATCCTGCTCGTAATACTCGTAAGGCAGGGCATAGGTGTAAGCCACGGGGGGCATGGTCTGGTGGAAGGCGGTGTCAAACACGCCCACCTGTGGCACGTCGGGGCCCATGACGGCAATGCAGGCCTTGATGCCGGTGATGTTGGCGGGGTTGTGCAGAGGGGCCAGGGGGACGTTTTCCTCCAGGGCGGCCATCACCTTGTCGTCGATCTTGACGGAGCAGGCGAAGGTCTCGCCGCCGTGGACCACGCGGTGGCCCACCGCGTCGATCTCCTTCATGGAGGCGATGACGCCGCCGTTTGGATTGACCAGGGCGGTGAGCACCGCTTGAATGGCCTCGGCGTGGGTGGGCATAGACACGTCCGCCGCGTCCACGGTGGGCTTGCCCGGGGCTTTATAGGTGAATTTGCCGTCGATGCCGATGCGCTCGCACAGGCCCTTGGCCAGGACTTCCTGGGTGTTGGTGTCCAGCAGCTGGTACTTCAGAGAAGAGCTGCCGGCATTGATGACGAGAACCTTCATGTTCCGCACTCCTTTGTTTCGGGCCCCGAACGCGGCGCCCCCTGATAATAGCTATTTACTTTGACCGGGCTTTCGTATTATAATATAAACTAGTCAAAGCGCAGAGCCGACCGCTGAGCGGTCCTATGGATGCACATATTATACTACACCGGCGGAAATACCGCAAGTATTTTTCTCGTTTTTGACAAAAAGAGTCAGAATCTGACAATGTATGCCGTGCGAAGCGGCTAGAGAGAGAAGAAAGCAGGAAAAAATGGAGAAAGGAAGGGTCCGCCGAATGGCAACGGCAGGCATTGTGGCTGAATATAACCCCTTTCACGCCGGGCATGCCCTCCACGTCCGGGAGACCCGCCGCCGGTTGGAGGAGTGCGCCGTCGTCGCGGTGATGAGCGGCAACTTTGTCCAGCGGGGGGAGTGCGCCGTGCTGGACAAATGGACCCGGGCCCGGGCGGCCCTGAAGGGGGGCGTGGACCTGGTGCTGGAGCTGCCCACGGTGTGGGCGGCCTCCTCGGCGGAGGGCTTTGCCCGGGGCGCCGCGGGCATTCTGGAGGCCGCAGGTGTGACGACCCACCTTTCCTTTGGCAGTGAATGCGGTGATGTGGATAAGCTCCGGCAGGTGGCCGCCTGCCTGGACAGTGAAATCTATCAAGCCGGACTGCGCCGCTTTTTGGATGAGGGGATGCCCTTTGCCGCCTGCCGTCAGGCGGTGGTCCGGGGGCTGCTGGGGCAGGGGTTGTCGGACTTGCTCTCCCAGCCCAATAATAACCTGGGCGTTGAGTATATCCGGGCGCTGAACGCCCTGAAAAGCCGCATTCAGCCTGTTACGGTCCACCGGAGAGGGGCGGGGCATGACGAAGGCGGCCATCCCGAGTATCCTTCCGCCTCCTTTGTGCGGGAGCGGATATGGGCGGGGGAATGGCCCGCCGAGAATCCCGCCAGCCTGACATACGGCGAACGGGGTGCGCTGGCCGTTCTTCGAGCCATGAGCGAAGGGGACTTTGCCGCCCTGCCCGACTGCGGCGAGGGGTTGTCCCAGCGGATCTTCCGGGCGGTGCGCCGGGGGCGGACGCTGGAGGAGGTCTATGATCTGGCCAAGACCAAGCGGTATGCCCACGCCCGCATCCGGCGTGCGGCGCTGTGGGGGGCGCTGGGACTGAGGGAGAGCGACCGGCCCAGCGGTCCGCCTTATATCCGGGTGTTGGGGGCCAACGCGCGGGGCAGGGAAGTGCTCCGGGAGATGAAGGCCAAGGCCGCGCTGCCCGTCGTCACCAAGCCCGCTCACGGGAAGGGGCTGCCCCTGCTGGAGTTGGAGGCCCGGTGTACGGACTTTTACCAGCTCTGCCGCCGGGAGCCCGGTCCCTGCGGGCTGGAGTGGACCACCAACCCGGTTATGCTGTAAATTCGAAACGGAAAGGAAGTTTTAATTCGTGCGCGCTTATGAACGTCTAATCAAATACGTTAAGGTTTATACCGAGTCCTCTCCGGACGCGGGAGCCACCCCCTCCACCCCCTGCCAGTGGGACCTGGCCCGGCTGCTGGTGGACGAGCTGAAGGAGCTGGGCCTGGAGAATCCCGGCGTAGACGAGCACTGCATCGTTACCGCCTGGCTGCCCGCCTCGCCCGGGTGTGAGAGCGCCCCCGCTCTGGGCCTGCTGGCCCATATGGACACCGCCCCGGCCTTCTCCGGGAAGAACGTCAACCCCATCGTCCATGAGAATTACGACGGCGGCGACATCGTCCTGCCCAAGGAGGGCCGGGTCATCAAGGCGGCGGACTTCCCCTTCCTGGCGGGTATGTGCGGCAAAACCATAATTACCGCCGACGGCTCCACCCTGCTGGGGGCGGACGACAAGGCGGGGGTGGCGGAGATCATGACCTTGTGCGAGCGTGTCATGGCCGAAAATCTGCCCCATGGGCGGCTGTGCATCGCCTTCACCCCCGACGAGGAGATCGGCGAGGGTCCGGATCATTTCGACGTGAAGGGCTTCGGCGCAAAATATGCCTACACCGTTGACGGCGGCGCGGCTGGGTCCATTGAGTACGAGAACTTCAACGCTGCCTCCGCCGTGGTGGACATCACCGGCGTGTCCGTCCACCCGGGCAGCGCCAAGGGGATCATGGAGAACGCCCTGCTCATCGCCCAGGAGTTCAACGCCCTGCTCCCCCCCAACGCCATTCCGGCCAAGACCGAGGGCTACCAGGGCTTTTTCCATCTGGACCGCCTGGAGGGCGCCGCCGCCCAGGCCCGGATGGAGTATATTGTCCGGGACCACGACAAGGGGGAGTTCACGGTGAAAAAGGCCCTGCTGGCCCGGGCCGCCGCCCGGATCGAGGCGGACCATCCCACGGTTCAGGTGACGGTGACGGTGAAGGACAGCTATTACAACATGAAGGAGCAGCTGGCGGCCTGTATGCACCTGGTGGAGAACGCCCAAAGGGCGGCGGCGCAGGCCGGGGTGACCCCAACGGTGGAGCCCATCCGGGGCGGCACCGACGGGGCGCGGCTGAGTTATATGGGCCTGCCCTGTCCCAATCTGGGCACCGGCGGCTATAACTTCCACGGGCCCCAGGAGCTGGCCTGCGTGGAGGAGATGGACGCTGTGGTGGACATGCTGGCCAATCTTGTAACCCTTTACAGCAAATGATTCACAGTTTATTGATTATTTTCCAGTCTGGATGGGGTAGAATGTCCTAAAAGCCTGCAAAGGAGGCGCTTTCGTGATTTACCGAAACGACCATTATGGTATCATTGACCGCTTCTGTACCAAGCATTCCCGCTTCGGCATCCCGAACCTGGCTATGTACGTGGCCATCGGACAGGCGGCGGTGGGGCTGGTGGATCTGGTTATGGGCCTGCTGCTCAAGCGGCATATTATCACCGCCTTGATGTTCTACAGCCCGTATATCCTCCGGGGCGAGGTGTGGCGGCTGTTCACCTTTATCTTCGTGCCCACCAGCACCAACCCTTTCTATCTGCTGCTGAGCTGCTACGTGATATTCTGGACGGGTCAGATGCTGGAGCGGGAGTGGGGCACCGCCAAGTTCAACCTGTTCTATCTGTGCGGCGTGCTGTGGTCCATCGTGGGCGGCATGTTTTTGGGCTCTATCAGCATCTATTACATCCACCTGTCTTTCTTCCTGGTCATCGCCACCATGTACAGCGAAATGCAGGTGCTGTTTATGCTTGTGGTGCCAGTTAAGATGAAATGGCTGGCCCTGCTGGACGTGGCGCTGATCCTGCTGAACGCGCTGGAACAGGGGTGGGTCGTCATCCTGCTGGCCATTCCCAGCTTTATCAACTACTTTATCTTTACCTGGTCCTTCTGGTCCATGAAGCTGGGCTTTGTCCGCCGCAGGGCGGACCCTCAGGTCATCAATTTCAAGCGGGCCAAGCGGCAGGCGGAGAAGAAGGCCAGGGAGACGGGCGGGTACATGCACAAGTGCGCCGTGTGCGGCCTCACCGACCAGGACGATCCCAACATGGAGTTTCGTTATTGCTCTAAGTGCGACGGCTATTACTGCTACTGTGCCAACCACATCAACAACCATATTCACATCAGGAATGACTGAGACTAGGCCCTCTGCCGGCGGCAGGGGGCCCTTTTATGCTCCTTTTCGTCGAATGGACGCACCTCTGGACCCGTCCCGCCATAGGATAGCTTGCAGACCGTCCGCAGGGCGGTCCGCGCGGGAAAGGAGCAAAGAATCATGTATGAAGCATTGTGTTTGTCCGCTCTTCGGGAAGGGGAGAGCGCTTATGTAACCGAGGTAAACGCAGGGCCCGCCATGGACCGGCGGCTCACCGACCTGGGGCTGGTGCGGGGGACCCGGGTGACGTGTGTGCTGCGCAGTCCCGCCGGGGACCCCTGCGCCTATCTAATCCGGGGGGCGCTGATTGCCCTGCGCCGGACGGACGCGGATGGGGTGTCTCTGGAGCGGCAGGCCCGGACGGTCCCTGCCGGGACGGTGGCCACATGAACCGGGTGGCGCTGGCGGGCAACCCCAACGTGGGGAAGTCCACGCTGTTTAATGCGTTAACAGGGCTCAGGCAGCATACAGGAAACTGGGCGGGTAAGACGGTGGCCACTGCCCGGGGGGAGTACACATTCGAGGGGCGGGAGTACCAGCTGGTGGACCTGCCCGGCACCTACTCTCTGGCGGCCCACTCCCGGGAGGAGGCGGTGGCGAGGGACTACATCCAGAGCGGTCAGGCGGACGGGGTGGTGGTGGTGTGCGACGCCACCTGCCTGGAGCGCAACCTCATTTTGGTGCTCCAGGTGCTGGAGCTGACGGGCAAAGTGCTGGTGTGCGTCAACTTGCTGGACGAGGCGGCGCGGCTGGGGGTGGAGGTGGACCTGCCCGCCCTGTCCCAGCGGCTGGGGGTGCCCGTGGTAGGCACCGCCGGGGCCCGCCAGGACGGCCTGGAGGAGCTGAAAGCGGCCATCGCCCGGCTGGTGACGGCGGACGCCCCCGCCGCCCCCCGGCGGGAGCCCCAGGAGCGGGTGACTTTGGCGGAGCGGTACGCCGCCCAGGTGGTGCGCAGCAGAGAGGCGGGCCGCCTGCGCCGTCAGCAGCAGCTGGACCGGCTGCTGACCTCCAAAAGCACCGGGATTCCCCTGATGCTGCTGCTGTTCGGGCTGGTGGTGTGGCTGACGGTGGCGGGGGCCAACGGTCCGTCGGCGCTGCTCACCGAGCTGTTCGCCCGGCTGGGGGACGTGCTGGAGGGCTGGCTGGCCGCCGCCCCTGCGTGGTTGTCCGGCCTGCTGCTGGACGGGGTGTACCGAGTGACCGCCTGGGTGGTGGCGGTGATGCTGCCCCCCATGGCCATCTTTTTTCCCCTGTTCACCCTGCTGGAGGACCTGGGCTATCTGCCCCGGGTGGCCTTCGTCATGGATCACGCCTTTCAGAAGTGCCGGACCTGCGGGAAGCAGTGCCTCACCATGTGCATGTCCCTGGGCTGCAATGCCTGCGGCGTCACCGGGTGCCGCATCATCGACAGCCCCCGGGAGCGGCTCATCGCCATTCTGACCTCCTCCCTGGTGCCCTGCAACGGCAAATTTCCCACCCTCATCGCCCTCATTACCCTGTTTTTTGTGGGGGGACGCTCCGGCCTGCTGGCCTCTGTGGAGGGTGCGGCGCTGCTGCTGGGCACCCTGGTGCTGGGCGTGGCGGGGACGCTGGCCTGCTCCCGGCTTTTGTCCGCAACGGTCTTAAAGGGAATGCCCTCCTCCTTCGCCCTGGAGCTGCCCCCCTTCCGCAAGCCCCGGGTGGGGGAGGTCATCGTCCGCTCGGTGCTGGACCGGACCCTGTTTGTGCTGGGCCGGGCGGTGGCGGTGGCGGCCCCGGCGGGAGCTGTCATCTGGCTGATGGGTAATCTCACAGTGGGGGATATCACCCTTCTGGCTCACTGCACCGGCTTCCTGGACCCATTTGCCCGGCTGTTTGGGCTGGACGGGGTAATTCTGATGGCCTTCATCCTGGGCTGGCCCGCCAATGAGATCGTCCTGCCGGTGATGCTCATGGCATACTTAGCGTCCGGGAGCCTGGTGGAGTTCAGCGACTTGACCGCCCTGGGCCAGCTGCTGACCCAGCACGGCTGGACCTGGCTGACGGCGGTGTGCACCATGCTGTTCTCCCTGTTCCACTGGCCCTGTTCCACAACCTGCCTGACCATATACAAGGAGACAGGCAGCGTGGGGTGGACGGCGCTGGCGGTGGCTCTGCCCACGGCGCTGGGGCTGGGGCTGTGTTTGGCTGTGGCAGCGGCGGCACGGGTGTTGGGGCTGGCATAGAGGAAAGCGGCTGGTTTTGACACCAGCCGCCTTCCTATTTAAGCCATTGATTTTATTTTTCCAGGGGCAGCTTGTTCTGCTCCTCTGTCTGGGCCCATAGCTGCATGGCCACCACCAGGATAAAGGTGGCCACTGCCGGCGACACCAAAGCATGGCCTGCGACGATGGAGATGCCGAAGCCCACCAGAGAGCAGTACAGGGCGGTACAGTAGCTGAGGCTGGACATGCGCTGTCCGATACGCCGGAAGAACTGGACCACCGCATAGACTAGAAAAGCCAGATAGGGCCCATAATACAATGCAAAGCCGACAATTCCGTGGCGGATGAGGACGGCAAGCGGGTCCATTTCCACCATAAAGTACACCTCGCGGCTGTAGGCGTCGGCGTTGGCGTAGCCAATGCCCAGCAGCTTTGCGACGACGCCCCCCTCGGTATACACCTGAACGGAGGGAGAGGCGCTGATAAACCGCCGGCTGAGAACCTGGTCCACCCGCTTCAGCGTGGGGTTGGCCTTGATGAGCTCATACAGCCAAGTGCCGTCGGCGGCCCGTTCGATTTCCTCGCCCCAGGAGGCCAAGGTGATCTCCGGCTCGTTGTCCAGCAGCGGGCCGTAAATGTTGTCCAGATAGCTTTGGAGAGGGGAGTTGAAGTATCGGAAGACCACCATCAGCAGCATGAAGGCCATAGCGGCGGCCTGGATCTTGTGCTTTTTGGAGGGCTCCCGAATCAATGTGACGAGCTGCCAGACAAAGGCGGCGGCGCAGTACAGCGCGATGGCGCCAAAGACGATCTTGGTGCCCAGGAAGTTGGCGCTGTAGGCCACCGCGCCCATGGCCAAGAGGGCCGGAACCGCCTTCCACCAGGTTTTTTTGGTGACGGTGGGTAGGACCTGGAGGCAGTACCAGACGGTGAAGGGAGCGGTGAGGGCCATGACGCACCCCACCTCGTTGGCGGCGTAGAACCAGCCCCGGAAGCCGTAGCCGGAGTTGCCGTAGGACACGAAGCTTGTTCCAGTGAGCACGGCAACGGGAATAACGCTGGCGTAAAGCCCGCCGGCCCAGGCGATGGCCTCGGCGGCGACCAGATAGCCGTACTGCCGGTACACCGACCAAAGGAAAATGAGCACGAAGGGGGCGAAGAAGGTCTTGACCACCTCCCGCACGTTGCCGACGCACAAGGACAGCCCGCCCACGGTGAACATATACACCATGAACAGCGCCAGATAACCCACCAAAGCTCCGGTGTAGATCATCCACCGCTTTTTTCCCGGGAAATCGCTGACAAACACCGCGTAGAGGAAGGCCAGCGCTACCACTAAGGCGCGGACCACCACGCCCACGGTAACGGAGTGGCCGGCCTGGGCGCCCAGCCCGGTGAGCACGTCGATCAGAGGCTGGCAGAGAATGTAAACGGTCAGGAGTATGGGCAGCCGGACCCGGGAGGCCTCCTGGAGCTTGGCGCGTAAATTCGACATAAAAACACCTTTTCAAGCATGGACGGCCTTAGAGAGACCGTCCAGATTAATTTTATAACGGCTCAATCAGTATAGTATAGCGTGGCGGATTTTGCAATAAAGAATGTCTCAAAAGAATGTTAACATTTTGCAAAGATGGGCTGAGTGTCCGCCAATGGGAACGCCCTCCCCGGAAAGGGGAAGGCGTTCTCTAAGTTTGGAATGATGTAAATTACAGCGCGGCCTTGACGGCGTCCACCATATCGGTTTTTTCCCAGGGCAGGTCCAGCTCAGGGCGGCCGAAGTGGCCGTAGGCGGCGGTCTGGCGGTAGATGGGACGGCGCAGGTCCAGCCGCTTGATGATGGCGGCGGGCCGCAGGTCGAACACCTTGTCCACGGCGGCCTCCAGCGCGTCGTCGGCCACGGCGCCGGTGCCGAAGGTATCCACCCGGACGGACACGGGCCGGGCCACGCCGATGGCGTAAGCCAGCTGGACCTGGCACTTCTCCGCCAGTCCGGCGGCCACAATGTTCTTGGCCACCCAGCGGGCGGCGTAGGCGGCGGAGCGGTCCACCTTAGTGGGATCCTTGCCGGAGAAGGCGCCGCCGCCGTGAGGGGCGGAGCCGCCGTAGGTGTCTACGATGATCTTCCGCCCGGTGAGGCCGGAGTCGCCCTGGGGGCCGCCCACCACAAACCGGCCGGTGGGGTTGACCAGAATGCGGGTATTCTCGTCAAACAGCTCCGCCGGAATGGTGGGCTTGACGACCAGCTCGGTCATGTCGGCGCGAATCTGCTCCAGCGTGGCCTCGGGGTCGTGCTGAGTGGAGATGACTACCGTGTCCACCCGGACGGGCTTGCCGTTTTCGTCATACTCCACGGTGACCTGGCTCTTGCCGTCGGGCCGCAGATAGCCCACCTTGCCCTCCTTGCGCACCGCAGTAAGCTTCTGGGCCAGCTTGTGGGACAGGGAGATGGCCAGGGGCATCAGCTCCTCCGTCTCCTTGCAGGCATAGCCGAACATCATGCCCTGGTCCCCGGCGCCGTTGTCCAGACCGTCGGTGAGCTGGCCCTCCTTGGCCTCCAGGGCCTTGTCCACGCCCAGGGCGATGTCGGGGGACTGCTCGTCCAGATTGCTGATGACGGCGCAGGTATCGCCGTCAAAGCCGTACTTGGCCCGATCGTAGCCGATGTCCTTGACCACGGAGCGGGCGATCTTGGGGATGTCCACATAACAGGAGGTGGTAATCTCGCCCATGATGTGGACCATGCCGGTGGATACGGCGGTTTCGCAGGCCACCCGGGCCATGGGGTCCTTCTCGATGATGGCGTCCAGAATGGCGTCGGAGATCTGGTCGCAGATTTTGTCGGGGTGGCCCTCGGTCACCGATTCAGAGGTAAACAGTCTTTTTGCCATAATTTGTGTTTCTCCTTTCTTTCAATGAGACGGAAAGAGGCTGAAAAAGCCCCCGCCGGAACTCGGCGGGGGCAGGATGGTTCAGTTCTCTCCTCATCTTGCGTTTCCGCCGGACTTGGCACCTTGCGTTGCAGGTTGCCGTGGCTTCATCGGGCCGGTCCCTCCACCACTCTTGATAAGGGTTATTCAGTTGTTTACTGTGCTATTATACCATGCTGTACTTCGCTGTCAATAGGAAATTGAAAAAAAGCAAAATTTTCCTCACGTCTCCTGGGTGCGGAGGGGCAGGATATCCCGCCGGTATACCCGGCGCATGAACCCGGCGCACAGAGTGGCGGAAAACAATTCCGCAATCGGGAAGGCAAACCACACCGCTTCCAGCCCGCGAATCCGGGAGAGCAGGAAAGCCACGGGCAGCAACACCACCAGCTGACGCACCAGGGAGGTGGTCAGGCTGAGCACGCCGTGGTCCAGGGCCTGAAACACCGAACCGCATATAATGCCGAAGCCCGCCAGCAGCCAGCTGAAGGAGATGGTGCGCAGGGCAGATATGCCAATGGTAAGCAGGTTTCCCGCCGCGTCCTCCTCCGAGCGGAACATATCCAGCAGCGGGCCGGGAACAAGCTGGAACACTGTGAAACCGACAGCCATTAAAATGGTGGCGTACATAATGGCCAGCTTGACGGTTTTGATAATCCGGTCCGGCTTGCGTGCGCCGTAGTTGTAGGCCACGATGGGCACCATGCCGTTGCACAAGCCGAACACCGGCATAAAGAAGAAGGACTGGAGCTTGAAGTAGATGCCGAACACCGCCGTGGCTGTATCGGTAAAGGCAATGAGGATCTGATTCATGCCGAACACCATCACCGAACCGATGGACTGCATGACGATGCCGGGCAGGCCCACGCTGTAGATCTCCCGAATGGTCTGGCCGTGGGGACGGAAGCCCTTGAAAGACATGGTCACCTCGGGATTGCGGGTGGCGTTGAAGAAGATGGACACGCAGCAGCCCAGCATTTGGCCGATGACGGTGGCCAGAGCGGCCCCCGCCACCTCCATTTTGGGGAAGGGGCCCAGGCCGAAGATGAGGATGGGGTCCAGAATGATATTGGTGATGGCGCCCACCGCCTGGGCGATCATGGTGTAGAAGGTCTGGCCGGTAGCCTGGAGCAACCGCTCCATGAGCACCGCGAAGAACAGGCCCACGCTCAGACTGCACACAATGGTCAGGTAGTCGGAGCCATAGCTGATGATGCCGGGGATGTCGGTCTGGACGGTGTAGAACAGCCGGGAGCAGGTGAGCCCCAGCACCACAAACACCAGGCAGCTCAGCGCCATCAGAAAGACGCCGTTTACCGCCGTCCGGTTCACCTTTTCTCTGTCGCCCTGGCCCAGGCTCCGGGCCAGCAGGGCGTTGACGCCCACGGCGGTTCCCACGCTGACGGCGATCATCAGGTTCTGCACCGGGAAGGCTAAGGATACTGCGTTCAGCGCGTCCTGGCTGAGCTGAGACACAAAATAACTGTCCACCACGTTGTAAAAGGCTTGGACCAGCATGGAGATCATGATAGGGATGGCCATGTTGAGAAGAAGCTGGTTTACCGGCATGACGCCCATTTTATTTTCACCTTCGGGCCGTTGCACTTAAAGTTCCTCCTTTTCTGAAACGGAACAGGGTTCCGCCCGCGTCATTTCGCGGCGATTGTTGTGTCGGACCATTATAGAGGAAGCAAATTTTATTGTCAATGGGGGAGGAGGTGTTTTGTCGCATTTTTACAGTTTGCGGCGACATTTAGCAGAAATGGACACCTAAACCTCCAAATATTACCCTGTTAAATCCTTGACGCAGGGGTGGGAAAAAGGTATGATAATCATAAGGACTCAAAACTAGGAAATTTACAGGTATATTACAGGAGGTAGATTCCAATGGCTGTCAATCGTTTCGTACTCAACGGCATTTCCTATCACGGCAAGGGCGCCATTCAGGAGATCCCCGGCATTGTCTCCGCCAGGGGCGTTAAGAAGGCGTTCATCGCCTCCGACCCAGATCTGGTGAAGTTCGGCATCACCAAGAAGGTCACCGACCTGCTGGACGCCAACGGCATGGCTTATGAAGTCTATTCCGACATCAAGCCCAACCCCACCATTGAAAACGTGAAGTCCGGCGTGGAGGCCTATAAGAAGTCCGGCGCGGACTATATGATTACCATCGGCGGCGGCTCCTCCATGGACACCGGCAAGGCCATCGGCATCATCATCACCAATCCGGAGTTCGCCGACGTGCGCTCGCTGGAGGGCGTGGCCCCCACCAAGAACCGCACCGTGTACACCATTGCCGTTCCCACCACCGCCGGCACCGCCGCCGAGGCCACCATCAACTACGTCATCACCGACGTGGAGAAGAAGCGTAAGTTCGTGTGCGTGGATGTGAACGACATCCCCGACGTGGCCATTGTGGACCCGGATATGATGTCCACCATGCCCAAGAGCCTCACCGCCGCCACCGGCATGGACGCTTTGACCCACGCCATTGAGGGCTACACCACCGCTGCTGCCTGGGAGCTGGCCGACTGCCTGAACCTGGAGGCCATCAAGCTCATCGCCGCCAACCTGCGCAAGGCCGTGAACAACGACCCCGAGGGCCGGGAGGCTATGGCTCTGGGCCAGTTCGTCACCGGCATGGCCTTCTCCAACGTGGGCTTGGGCATTGCCCATTCCATGGCCCACACCCTGGGCGCGGTGTACGACACTCCCCACGGCGTGGCCTGCGCCATGATGCTGCCCATCGTCATGGAGTTCAACCAGGACGCCACCGGCGACAAGTTCCAGCACATCGCCGAGGCCATGGGTGTGGACACCGCCGGCATGGACCAGGCCGCCTACCGCAAGGCAGCCATCGACGCGGTGCGCCAGCTGTCTGTGGACGTGGGCATTCCCACCAAGCTGGAGGCCATGAAGGAGGAGGACCTGGAGTTCCTGGCCCAGTCCGCCGCCGCCGACGCCTGCGCCCCCGGCAATCCCAAGGCCGCCTCTGTGGAGGACTTCAAGGCGCTGTTCCGCAAGATCATGTAATTTCCTCGCTGCAAATTGCAGGGGGCGGGCCTGGACCCGCCCCCTGTTTTGCGGCACGGCTGGAAATCTTAAGAAATTAGGGATTGACAATCTGTTTCCGGCGTACTATACTTGTCACTGCTATAAAATGCTACGAAGGGAGGCGCGCACCATGCTGAATATCCGGTTTGAGTTTATCGTTGAGAGTGGAGTTAACACCACTGTGAATCACAGGGGGCAGCGGGGATATTTGCGCGCCTGGGGGATGGGATAGATTTCTCCTCCTGTCGTTTTTCGGCTTGCGGCGTCCCTCTGTCCAGAGGGATGCTTTTTTTGCGTCTATCGCAGGCAGTATGCCGCGGGAAAGGAGAATTCATGGAATCACAGGCAAAGCTGTCCGCACAGGAAAAGCTGGATATGGTTCTGCGCCATTTGCGGGGAAACTGGGGCTTTTTCGTGGGGGCAATCCTTCTGGCGTATCTGAACACCATCTGCAATGCCGTCATTCCCCAGATCATCAGCGTGACCGTGGACTCGGTGCTGGGGGCCAAGGAGCCGGACCTGCCCGGCTTTCTCACGGCCCTGCTGCCCCTGGAGCTCCTCCGGGAGGACTCCTGGACGGCCCTGTGGATCGCGGCGGGGGCGGTGGTGCTGGCTGCGGCGGTGCGGGGCGTGTGCATCTACGGAATGAGGATCAACCTGGCAAAGGGCTCGGAGGGCTTTGTGAAAAAGCTGCGGGACAACCTGTATGGCCACATCCAGCGCCTGAGCTTTCAATGGCACACCGCCCACGCCACCGGCGACATTATCCAGCGGTGCACCTCCGACGTGGAGGTCATCCGGACCTTCGTGTGCAACCAGCTGATGGAGGTGCTGCGCACTGTGTTTCTGGTGGCGCTGTACACGGGCATTATGCTGATGATGAACTGGAAGCTCGCCCTGGTGTCCCTGGTTTTTATCCCCATTACAGGGCTGGCGTCGGGGGTGTTTTACGGGAAAATTTCCACCCGGTTTCAGGTGGCCGACGAGGCGGAGGGGGCGCTGACCACCTGTGCCCAGGAGAATCTCACCGGCGTGCGGGTGGTCCGGGCCTTTGGCCGAGAGCGGTTTGAGATTGACCGCTTCGCCCAGAAAAATGACCGCTTTTCCGAGCTTTGGGTGGAGTTGGGCAAGGTGCTCAGCGTGTATTGGGCCTCGGGGGTGCTGCTGGTCTGCCTCCAGATCATGTCGGTCATCGTGGCCGGGACGGTGGCGGCGGTCAACGGAAGCATCACCCTGGGCGATTTCCAGGCCTTTGTCATCTATAACAGCGCTATGGCGTGGCCGGTGCGCTCCCTGGGACGGGTGCTGTCCGAAATGAGCAAGGCGGGGGTGTCCATGGACCGTGTGGGCTACATCCTGAAGGCCCCGGAGGAATCCGACAGGCCGGAGGCGGAGAACGTCAGGCTGAGCGGAGACATCGTGTTCGACCACGTCACCTTTGGCTATGAGGGACAGAAGGTGCTGAACGACGTGTCCTTTACCATTCCCTGGGGGAGCACCTTTGCCATTTTGGGGGGCACGGGCTCGGGCAAATCCACCCTGGTCCACCTGCTGGACCGCCTTTATGACCTGGACGGTGGGCAGGGGACCATCACCATCGGCGGGGTGGATATCCGGGACATCCGGCGGGAAGACCTGCGCCGTCAGATCGGCCTGGTGCTCCAGGAGCCCTTTCTGTTTTCCCAGACCATCCGGGAGAACATCGCCGCCACCCGGCCCGGGACTCCGGAGGAGGAGCTGCGCCAATGCGCGGAAACCGCCTGCGTGGACGAGGCCATCGCGGACCTGCCCAATGGATACGAGACGGTGGTGGGCGAGCGGGGGGTGACCCTGTCCGGCGGGCAGAAGCAGCGGGTGGCCATTGCCCGGATGCTGCTGCAAAACGCCCCGGTTATGGTATTTGACGACTCTTTGTCCGCAGTGGACGCAGAGACGGACGCGAAAATCCGCGCCGCCCTAAAGGAGCGTATGTCCCAAGCCACGGTTATTTTGATCTCCCACCGGGTGACGACGCTGATGCAGGCGGACCGTATCCTGGTGCTGGACAAGGGCCGGGCGGCGGACGTGGGAACTCACGCCGAGCTGATTGCCCGTCCTGGCATTTACAAAGAGATTTATGACATTCAAATGAGCAGCGACGACAGGGCGATGGTGAAGGAAGGAGGGGACGCCTGATGGCCGCCTTTGACGAAAAGGAATACACACAGGCCTTTGACTGGTCCATTTGGAAACGTCTGTTCCCAATTTTAAGCCGCTTCAAGCGGTATTTTATCGGAATGATTGGAACCGCCGCCGTTTCCGACCTGGTGGACGCGGCGATGCCCCTGTTCCAGATGTACGCCATCGCCCACTTTATTGAGGTTGGCGCCTTGGACGGGCTGGTCCCCTTTGCAGTGTGCTACGGGGCAGTGATTTTGCTCCAAAGCGTCCTGGTGGTGGTGAGCACGCGTTATACCATGAAGATCGAGATGTATCTGGGCCGGGACCTGCGCCGGGAGCTGTTCGAGCACCTCCAAATCCTGTCCATATCCTTTTACAACGTTACCCCGGTGGGCTACCTGCTCACCCGGGTGACCAACGACACCAACCGCATCGCGGGCAATCTGGCCTGGGGACTGCTGGATGTGGTGGACGTGGTGTTCTATGTGACCAGTACCTTTGTCCTCATGCTGACGCTCAACTGGCAGCTTGCCCTGGTGGTTATGCTGGTGGTGCCCTTTGTGGCGGTGCTCACCGTGTATTTTCAGCCCCGCATCCTCCACTGGACCCGGAAGGTGCGCAAGATCAACTCCAAAATCACCGGAGCCTTCAACGAGGGCATCACCGGGGCAAAAACCTCCAAAACCCTGGTCATTGAGGACCAAAGCATTCGGAATTTCAAGGACCTGACGGAAAACATGAACCGCTCCGCCGTCCGGGCGGCCCGGCTCAACGGGGTGTATATCCCGGTGACGCTGTTTTTCTCCACCCTGACGGTGGCCATCGTGCTGCTGCGGGGCGGCCGGCTGGTGGAGGAGCAGGTGATGGCTATCGCCACGCTGTCCGTGTTCATCACCTACGCCATGGGCATTTTTGAGCCCATCCAGAACCTGGCCGGCAACCTGGCGGAGTTCATCGCGGTACAGGCTTCCATCGAGCGGGTCACCGGCCTGCTGGAGGAGGAGCCCCAGATCACCGATACGCCTGAGGTGACGGAGAAATTTGGCGACTCCTTTAATCCAAGGCGGGAGAACTGGGAGCCGCTGGAGGGAGAGATCGAATTCAAGGACGTGACCTTCCGCTATCCCGACGGTGGGGACAACGTGCTGGAGCATTTCAACCTGCGCATACCCGCCGGGACCACCGTGGCCATCGTGGGGGAGACGGGAGCGGGCAAATCCACCCTGGTCAACCTGGCCTGCCGCTTTTTCGAGCCCACCGAGGGCCAAATTCTGATTGACGGCCGGGACTACCGGGAGCGCAGCCAGCTTTGGCTTCACTCCAACATCGGCTACGTGCTGCAAAGCCCCCACCTGTTTTCCGGCTCAGTGCGGGAAAACATCCGCTACGGACGGCTGGATGCCACGGACGAGGAGATCGAAGCGGCGGCAAGGGCCGTATCGGCGGACAAGGTGGTGGCCAAGTTGGAGCAGGGCTGGGACAGCGACGTGGGCGAGGAGGGCGACCGCCTGTCCATGGGGGAGAAGCAGCTGATTTCCTTCGCCCGGGCGGTGCTGGCCGACCCGCGTATTTTTGTGCTGGACGAGGCCACCTCCTCCATCGACACCCAGACCGAGCAGGATATCCAGAACGCCATCGACCATCTTCTGCGGGACCGCACGTCGTTTTTGATTGCCCACCGCCTGTCCACCATCCGCAAGGCGGATATGATCCTGGTGGTGCGGGACGGAAAAATCGTGGAGCAGGGCACCCATCTGTCCCTGCTGAAAAAGCGGGGGTACTATCACGACCTGTACAGCAGGCAGTTTGCCGAGGAGAACGCGGCAAAGGTGTTTGGCGCCTGATTTCGACACGAAAAAAGAGCCTGCCGCAGCCTGCGGCAGGCTCTCTATTTGATTCCTATGCTTCCACATTCACCTGGGGGGCCTCTACCGGAGCGGACACATCCACAGCCGCCAGCTGAGTGCCCACAGAATAGCCCTGGACGGCGACGCCCATGGAGGTCTGCGCGGCGGTGCCCAGCTGCTCCGCCTGGGCCTTCAGCTCCATTTTGGTGGCGGTGAGCTGGTCGGCCTGACGGTTGGCGATGTCGGTTTCCCGGAAATATCCCGACTCCCGAACGGCCCGCATGGACTGGGCCTTGCGCAGCTCCTGCTGGATGCGCTGGGCCTCCCTGCGCTTTTTCTCCCGAAGCATTCGCTTCTGCCGGGCCCGGGCCAGCTGCTCCTTGTTCAGCTCCAGCTTTTTCTTGCCGGCCCGGGTCACCGCCTTTTTCAGCTGGCTGATGGCGGCCTTGATCTGGTCGGCGTGGTCTGGGTCGGACCGCTGGGCGGCCTCCAGCTGGGAGATGCGGCGGCGGGCGTAGCCCGCGGCGGAGCTGGCCTGCCCCTGTGTGCGGGCGCGGCTGATTCGGGCGTATGCCTCCAGCGGCGCATCGCCGTACCGGGGGGTGACCTTGGCCAGCTTGAATTTTTCCCGCTGGGCGTCCACTTTTTCCTTGGCGTCCTGAATCATCTCGGTGAGCGTGGTCCGGCTCTCCTCCTGTTTTTTCATGGACTGCGCCAGCAGTTCGCTGTATCTGCCCTCGGTCTGGTCTGCCATGGACGGATCCTCGTGGGTGATACTGGAAGCGGCGACAGGTTGGATATCCATATCTAGCCCCCCATTTTAATCCCTTTGCCTATATATCGGCCAAATCCAGGAAAAAGGAAAGAGGGAAACAGATTATTTTTTTCCGGCCTGGGGCTTCAGCGGCGTGCCCTCCCGGGACATCCGCCGGAACAGGTAAATCAGTATGGCTACGGCGGCGATGGCTAGCACTACCTCGGCCACGGTCTGGGCGCTGGCCAGACCGTAGAGGGGGTCAAGATAGTTGAGCAGGTAAAGGGCGGGGATTTCCAGAATGATTTTACGCAGAATGGCGAACAGCAGGGCATATTGGCCCAGGCCGCAGGCCTGAAACACGCCCACCGCCAGGAAATCCAGGCAGAGGAAGGGCTGGGCGATGCACATGCGTCGCAGGAACCGGGAGCCATAGGCCACCACGGCCTCGGTTTTCATGAACATACCGATCAGCGCACTGGAGCCGAAGAAGTAGCCCGCAGATACCGCGACCGAGAAGGCCAGGGTGATCTTTTCCGTGAAGATAACGGATTTTTTCAGCCGTTCGCAGTTGCCGCTGCCGTAGTTGTAGCTCACCATGGGCATCAGGCCCTGGGACATGCCCAGAGCGATGTACATGGGGATCATGTTGATTTTATAGGAGATGCCCATGGCGGCGATGGCGTCCGGCCCGAAAACGGCGGTGAAGTTGTTGAGTACCGTCATGCCGGTGACATTTAGCAGATTTTGGATGGAGGCGGGAATGCCTACGCCGAACACGCCGTGGACCAGTTCCCGGCGGGGCCGGGCCATGGCGGGCTGGAGGCAGACGAAGGTCTTTCCCCGCCGGACAAACAGCAGCACGAAGAAATAGAAGCAGGCCACGCAGTTGGACAGGAAGGTGGCCAGTCCCGCCCCCGCCGCTCCCATGTTCAAGCCCCAGGGGAGGATGAAAATGGGGTCCAGCACGATGTTCAGCGCACAGCCGCTCATGGTGCCGATGCTGGCGTGGAGGGTGGCCCCCTCCGAGCGAACCAGATAGGCCATGACCACGTTCAGGATGGCGGGGGCGGCCCCGCAGGTGACGGTCCAGCGCATGTATTCCAGGGTGGCCCGGGTGGTATCCGCGTCCGCCCCCAGCAGCACCAGCAGAGGGGCGCGGAACAGGGTGGTAAAAATAGAGAACAGAACGCCGCAGATCAGTGCGCAGTAGAAGCCGAAGGCGGAGCTGCGCCGTACCGTGTCGTAATCCTTTGCTCCCAGGGCCCGGCTCATCATGCTGCTCGAGCCCACACCGAACAGGTTGTTGACCGCGTTGAAGGCCAGCAGCACCGGCGCGGCCAGGGTGACGGCGGAGTTTTGAATGGGGTCTTGGAGCATCCCGACAAAATAGGTGTCGGCCAGGTTGTAAAGCACCATCACAAGCGAGCTGAGCACGGTGGGGATGGACAGGGTGAGCACTGCCTTGGGGATAGGCATCCGTTCAAAAAGCTCCGCCTTCTGTGTGTTTTCCATAAGGTTCCCTCGATTTCGTGAAATAATCTTAAAATTCATTATAACACGAACCATTGGGAAAGGAAACCGATATTTTGAACAAAAAAGCGGCCTTCCTCACGAAAAAAAGCCGTTCAGTCCGGTTCCGGGAAGCGGAGGACCATGAACAACCGACCCTCCTCATACCGGGCGGCGATGGTCCCGCCCATCCGCTCGGTGAGTGAGCGGGCGATGGACAGCCCCAGACCGGTGGAGTGGCGGGCGGTTTCCACGGTGTAGAACCGGTCGAACAGCCGCCCTACCTGTACCTCGTCCAGCCCGGCCGCGGCGTTGGACAGGGTGAGGGTGCCGTCCAGCTCCAAAACCACGTCCAGATCCCCGCCGCTGTATTTCAGGGCGTTGTTCAGCAGGTTGCCCAGCACCCGGGACAGGGCGGCGCGGTCCAGATTCCGCGTCACACGCTGATCCGGCAGGGATATGCGGGGGGTCACGCCGCCCTCTGTCAGCGCCCCATAAAAGGAGGCCACGGCCTCCTCCACCGCGGCGTTCAGGTCCACCGGCTTCAGGGCGGGGACCTCCTCGCTGCTGGCGGCCACCGAGTAGCGCAAAAGCTCTTCCGTCAGCAGCTTCATGGCCTCGGCCCGATCGGCAATGAGGGCTAGAGAGCGCTCCAGCGACCGCGTTTTCTCGCCCCGCTCCAGCAGCTCCAGATAGCCGCAGATGGCGGTCAGCGGGGTGCGCAGGTCGTGGGAGATGTTGGTGACGGCCTCCTTCAGCTCCCGGTCGCCGTTTTCGTACCGCTGGCGCTGACGGCGCAGCTCCTTGAGCTGGACGTTCAGCGCCGCGGCCAGCCTGCGGGCATGGGGGTCTCGGGAGGAGAGGAAGATGGGGTTGTTGGTGTCGGAGGAGAGGCGCTCCCCCAGCTGACGGCTGATCTCGTCCAGGCTGGTTTGGAGCAGGCGCAGCCGAATGGACTGCACCGCAGCAGCGGCGGCCAGTACAAAGCACAGCAGCCAGGGGAGCATAGGTTCACCTCATTATTTCAGGTCTTTTTTGCGGAACAGGAGGATGCCCGCGCCGGTGGACAGGGTGGCGACGGCCAGGGCCTGTGCCGCCAGCGTACCCGGAGCAATCCGGTCGGAATACTGGGAGACAAACGCCGCCTGCCCGCCGGGGAGCCACTGGGAGAACAGGGTGTGCCAGATTAGCGCGGGTCCGTTCAGCGGCCAGCCGGCCGGGTCCTGCCAGTGGAGGACCATGGCGGTTTCGCTGCGCTGGCCCAGGAAAACCAGCGCAGCCGCCAGCAAGACGATTGCCGCCGCTCCGCCCGCCCTGCCCTGGACGTTCATACCGAGAAGGGTGAACAGAGCGCTGTAGGAGGCCACGGCGGCCAGCCCCACCAGCAGCCACACCGCCGTCTCCCCGGTGGTGCGGGGATATTCCAGTACGCCGGAATCATGGAACAAAACCCAGTCCAGTCCCCAGGTGGGCAGGATGTAGGCCGCGCAGAGCAAAAACGCCGCCGCCGTGTGGTCGATGAGGTTCGTCAGGTAGACGGCGGGGCGGGCCGCACCCACGGTCAGCTTGTTGCGCATGGCCCCGCCGTCAAATTCGGCGGCGTTGGACGCGCAGCAATAGACCGCCAGAACAAAGGGAATCAATTCTAGAAAGTGGAAGGGCGGGAAGTAGGACGAACCACCGTTGTCCAGCGTCCGCTCCAGGGCGGACACGCGGGTGAGACCGTAAAGGAGCATAACTGCCATGCCGCCCCAGAGCACCCGGTTTTGCCGGAACCGCAGGAAGTTGGCCGACAACAAATTTCTCATGCGACCACCTATTTCAAATCCTTCCGCCGGAACAGCGCCGCGCCGGCCCCGGTGGATACTGTAAGGATGATCAGCGAGTATGCCGCCAGCAGCGCCGGGTTTTCCACGCTCATGTCACCGTACTGGATGGACTGGCACCCGGGGAGGAAGTCGTACAGGAACTGGTATATCTCCCGCTCCAACCCCCGTGGGTACTGGGGGTTTGGCTCCGGTTCTTCCTCTACGACCTGTCCATCGTCGGCGATGGAATATTCACGCAGAAATTCCGGGGCACTGAGCCGCGAGCTGATATAGACGCCTGCGAACAGCAGGAGAAACACACCTAAAATGCACACCACCGCCGATGCGGCCTTGCGGGCGCACAGCATGGCTACAAAGGTATACAGCGCAGAGAACGCTGCCGACAACACCAACGTCCCCAGCATAAGAAGCGCACACTGGGCTGCGGTCAGCCGGACGCCATTGAGCAAGGGCACACCGAGGGCCAGCACCGCCAGGATATAGGCCGCACAGAATGCGAGGGAGGAGGCTGCAGCGGTGATGAGGTTGGCGAAGTAGATGGACAGGCGGGAGTGCCCCACCACCATTTTGTTTCGGATAGCCCCATCACTGTACTCTATGCCGAAAAACATGGGAACGAATAACGCCGTCACAATGCCGATCAGCAGGCCATGGCGGAAAAGCACCTCATCCAAATAAGAGAGCTGGCCGAACTCGGCATAGGCGATCTGTTCCCAATAGCGCTGGAGGGTGAAGCCCGCCCCTAACAGGAGCATCAAAATGAGACAGCCCCAGAACAGCATACTTTTTCTCAACCGCAGGAGGTTGGCGCTCAGCAGCTTAGTCATGGGAAGCACCTCCCACCAAATTGACGAAGTAGCTCTCCAGGCTTTCGTCCCGCTCTTGGGCGCTGAGCAGCTCGCAGCCCTCAGCGTCCAGCGCCCGGCTGAGCTGGGAGATGTTCACCTGGGCATACACATCCGCCTGGCCGTCATCCAGAATCTTGTAGTCCACTCCCATCTGGTCCAGCACCCTCGCCAAGGCCCGGGTGTCGGTGACCGCTACCCGCAGGCACTTGCGGCAGGCGGCCTCCAGTTCCCGGGCGGACAGCTCCTTGACGATGCGCCCCGAGTCGATAAAGCCGTAATGGGTAGCCAGCTTGGACAGCTCGTCCAGAATGTGGGAGGAGATGAGCACTGTGATGCGCCGCTCCCGGTTCAGCTTCAAGATCAACTCCCGAATCTCAATGATGCCCTGGGGGTCCAGGCCGTTCACCGGCTCGTCCAGCACAAGGAAGTCCGGGTCCCCCGCCAGCGCCACCGCAATGCCCAGGCGCTGCTTCATGCCCAGGGAGAAATTGCGGGCCTTTTTCTTCTCCGTGTCCTCCAGGCCCACCAGCTTTAACAGATCCGGGATGCCGCCGTCGGAAGGCACGCCCAGCACCCGGAACTGCTCTTTCAGGTTGTCCTCGGCGGTGAGATCCAAATAGATGGACGGGGTTTCCACCACCGCGCCCATGCGGCGGCGGACCTTGGCGATGCCTTTTTGCTTGCTATCGGCGCCGTACAGGGCGTAGGTGCCCGCTGTGGGGGCCTGCAAGCCGCAGATGAGCCGGATGAGGGTGGTCTTGCCAGCGCCGTTGCGGCCCACAAAGCCGTAAATGCTGCCCTTGGGCACGTGCATGGTCAATCCGTCCAGGGCCTTGAAGTCTTTGTAATGCTTGGACAGGCCCTGGGTGACAAGTACATATTCCATAAAAATGCCTCCGTTTTCAAGATTGCCAATGTAGGGGCGCACATGGTGCGCCCACACGCCGGACACACACGTGTGGGCCCTTGCGACAATCTGATCCTATCAGAAAACGGTCAAGAAAGCGGTTAAGGAAACCGTTCAGAAATGGTTGAGATTTTCAGCCCTGCCCCTTGAGGCAGTCGCTGAATGCTTTCAGCTCCTGTTTTGCATCGTTGGGGAGGCTGTTAAATTCCACGTTCCGAATGGCCCCCTCCAGGGCGTACAGGTGCACCAGGCAAATCTGGGGATACAGGGTTTTCAGTCGGAAAAACGCCTCCTTAGCGCCTGCCTCCATCAGCTTGTCCGGCGTGTCGATGCCAACGGCGGTGAGCTTTCGCGCCATTTCCTTACCGATATTCGTCATGGATGTCAATTCCGTCATAGCTTCCTCCTACAGTTCCCTCATTTTAAAGCCAATGCCCCACACGGATTCGATGCAGTCCCCCGCCCCGGCGTCCCGCAGCTTTTTCCGCAGGTTGCTCATATGGGTTTTCAGGGAACTCTCCGTACAGTCCGGGGTGTCCCGGGAGATGCGGTCCAGCAGGGCGGACTTGGTAACCACCTGGACGGGATTTGCCATCAGCAGCTTCAAAATGGCATATTCCGTCCGGGTCAGCCGCACGTCTTCCCCATCTACACGCACCGAGCGGGCGTCCGGGTCCAGCCGCAGGTTTTGGAAGGTGAAGGCGTCTCCCTCCCGGACCGGGCTCTCCCGCAGCCGCACCGCCACCCGGGCCAGCAGCTCTCGCAGGACGAAGGGCTTGGTCACGTAATCAGCAGCGCCGCCCAGCAGGAGGGAGGTCTTGCTGTCCACGTCCGCCCTGGCGCTGACCACGATGACGGGGATGCCCGCCAGACGGGGCAGCACCTCCTCTCCGGACAGGCCTGGGAGCATCAGGTCCAGCAGGGCTAGGTCGGGCTGAGTGCGGTCCAAGGCCAGCACCGCCTCGGTGCCGGAATAGGCCCGGCTCACCCGGTAGCCCTCGGCCTCCAGCGCCTCGTGGAGAAGGTTTCCAATGTGGATGTCATCGTCGATGACTAGGATGTGCCTCATGCTGTCCGCCTCATTTCCGCGTATTGGTTCTATTATACGGTGGACAGGGGAGGGGTGCAAGGAAAAAGAGTTGAAGAAATTCTTAAATTGCCAAACAGCTGGAAATGGTGTAAAATAAGTGTACCCAGAAAATACGGAGGAATTGCCATGTCTGTTGAAATTGGAATGAAGGGCCGCGCCGAAACCGTGGTCGTACAGGAGAACACCGCGCAGGCGGTGGGCTCCGGGCTGGTGCCTGTGTTTGGCACGCCGTATATGATTGCCCTGATGGAAAACGCTGCCATGGAGGCGATACAGGCCGCTCTGGCGGCGGACGAGGGCACGGTGGGAACCTGCCTGGACGTGACCCACGACGCCGCCACCCCCATTGGCATGAAGGTGTGGGCGGAGGCGGAGGTCACCGCGGTGGAGGGCCGCAAGCTGACCTTTGCGGTGTCCGCCTATGACGAGGCGGGGAAGGTCGGCGGAGGAACACATGAGCGCTTTATCATCAATCCGGAGAAGTTCCTGGCCCGTGTCCAGGCGAAGCTGAATCAATGAAATGAAAGACGAAAAATTCTCGGTGTGAGCCGGGAATTTTTTGTTGACAAAAGCCCAGCGATATGATAGGATATAGACACTCCCCCCCAGGGGGGTATCTAACAGGTGAGGAGGGATGCCCATGATGGCCGACCAGAAAACGGTGCTGAGGCTGCTCAAGACCGCCCGGGGTCAGATCGACGGTATCATAAAAATGGTGGAGGAGGACCGCTACTGCATGGACATCTCCCAGCAGGTCACCGCCGCCGACGCCATGCTGAGGCGGGTGAACAAGGAAATCTTGACCGCCCACCTGAAGCACTGTGTGGAAAATGCCGAGAGCGGCCAGGAGCGGTCGGATAAGATTGACGAATTGGTGAACGCTCTGGGGAAAATACTATAAAGATGTGTTTTTAAGTGAGGTGAAACCGAGATGAAACAAAAATTTACCGTCACCGGCATGACCTGCTCCGCCTGCTCCGCCCATGTGGACAAGGCGGTGCGTCGATTGGACGGTGTGTGTGAGGTCAACGTCAACCTGCTGGGCGGGTCCATGACGGTGGATTGGGATGGAGCGCTGACGCCGGAGCAGATTGTGTCCGCCGTGGAGAAGGCGGGGTATGGAGCGTCCCTGCCCGCCGCAGCGGGCCGGAGCGCGGCCCAGGCCAAGCCCGCTGTGAGCGCCATGGAGGACGATCTGAAGAACATGAAGGCCCGGCTAATCTCGTCCTTTGTGTTCCTCATCCCTCTGTTCTACCTGTCCATGGGGCACATGATGGGCTGGCCCATCCCCCACTTTTTCCATGGAGCGGAGAATGCCATGACCTTTGCCCTCACGCTGTTCCTGCTGACGGCGCCCATCATGGTCATCAACCAGAAGTATTACCGGGTGGGCTTCAAGACACTGTTCCACCTCTCGCCCAACATGGACTCGCTGATTGCTGTGGGCTCCGCCGCCGCTGTGGTGTACGGGATAGCCGCCCTCTACTGCATTGGCTGGGGTCTGGGCCACGGCGATACGGCTTTGGTGGAGCACTACTCCATGGACCTCTATTTCGAGTCCGCGGGCATGATCCTGACCCTCATCACCCTGGGCAAGTACCTGGAGACCCGTTCCAAGGGCAAGACGGGCCAGGCCATCGCCCGGCTTATGGACTTGACGCCGAAAACCGCCACCGTCCTCCGGGATGGGGGAGAGGTGGAGGTGGAGGTCCCCGTGGAGCAAGTCCAGGCGGGCGACCTGGTGCTGGTGCGGCCCGGCGGGTCCGTGCCGGTGGACGGTGTGGTGGTGAAGGGCGCGTCCTCGGTGGACGAGTCCGCCCTTACTGGTGAATCCATCCCGGTGGACAAGGGCCCCGGTGACACGGTGATTTCCGCCTCCATCAACAAGTCCGGCGTGCTGACCCTCCGGGCCACCCGGGTGGGGGAGGACACCACCCTGGCCCAGATGATCCGGCTGGTGGACGAGGCGGCTTCGTCGAAAGCCCCCATTGCCAAGCTGGCGGATAAGGTAGCGGGCGTGTTCGTCCCCGTGGTCATGGCCATCGCGCTGGTCACAGCGGTGATTTGGATGATCGCCACCGGCTCCGTGGAGCGGGCTCTTACCTCCGGCGTGGCGGTACTGGTGATTTCCTGCCCCTGTGCGCTGGGGCTTGCCACTCCGGTGGCTATCATGGTGGGCACCGGAAAGGGCGCGGAACACGGCATTCTGGTGAAATCTGCGGAGGGTCTGGAAAACCTGCGCTCCGTCACCACCGTCGTGCTGGACAAAACGGGCACTGTCACCGAGGGCAAGCCCCGTGTCACCGATCTGTATCCTTTAGGACAGACCACTACTGAGGAGCTTTTGTGTGTAGCGGCTTCTTTGGAAAAGCCCTCTGAGCACCCCTTGGGAGCGGCCATCGTGGAGGAAGCGGCCAACCGCAATATCCCCCTATGCGCGGTAGAAGAATTCCAGGCCATCCACGGAAAGGGCGTCCGAGGGTCCATCCAGGGTTCGGATTTTCTGGCGGGCAACGCCGCCATGCTGGCGGACGCCAAGGTGGACCTGGGCCAGGATGCTATGATTGCCGACGAGCTGGCTAAGCAGGGCAAAACGCCGCTGTTCTTTGTGGAGGACGGCAAGCCCATCGGCATCATTGCCGTGGCGGATACGGTGAAGGCTTCCAGCAAAGCTGCCATCGAGGCCTTCCAGAGGCTGGGACTAAAGGTGGTTATGCTCACCGGCGACAACAAGCGCACCGCTGAGGCCATCGGCAGGGAACTGGGTCTGACTGAAGTGGTTTCCGAGGTGCTCCCCACCGATAAGGAGCGGCAGATCGCCGCCCTCCAGGAGCGGGGAGAGAAGGTCGCCATGGTGGGCGACGGCATCAACGACGCCCCGGCCCTGGCCCGTGCCGACGTGGGCCTTGCCATCGGTGCGGGGACGGACGTAGCCATTGAGAGCGCCGACATCGTGCTGATGAAATCCGACCTGGTAGACGCCGTGACGGCGGTGGAGCTGTCCCGGGCTACTATCCGCAACGTGAAGCAAAACCTGTTCTGGGCGTTTTTCTATAACGTCGTCTGCATCCCTGTAGCGGCAGGCGTGCTGGCCATTTGGGGCGGGCCCCAGCTCAGCCCCATGCTGGGCGCGGCGGCCATGAGCTTTAGTTCGGTGTGTGTAGTGACCAACGCCCTGCGCCTGCGGTTCTTCAAGCCTAACATTCCATCTCATGCAGAAGTGAAAACCGGCGGAGCACCCGCCGTTGAAGTGAAAGGAGAGCAAAAAGTTATGGAAAAGAAAGTTGTCATTGAGGGCATGATGTGCCAGCACTGCCGCGCCCACGTGGACAAGGCGCTGAACGGCATTCCCGGCGCCACCGCCACTGTGGACCTGGACACCAAAACCGCCGTGGTCACCGGCGACGTATCCGACGACGCCATCCGCGCCGCCGTGGAGGAGGCTGGGTATCAGGTGGTCAGCATTGCGTAAGGGAGTTCCTTTTTCTTGAAAGAAAAAGGAACCGAAAAAGAACTTTTAGTTCGCTGCGATCGGGGCACTCCTCCAAGGTTTGCGCCCGGTAACGGAGGAAAAGCGCCGGCGCGGTCATTTTGACCGCGCCGGAAATTTTATGGGATAAAATTGACGATGCCATAAATCAGGTGGCAGAGGGTGAAACCGCCCGCAGAAATGACGGCGGTGATATTTTTCCGCGTTAGCGCATATAACAGGAGCGCTCCGCACGGGGCAAGGCACAAGTCAAGAATTATGATGGCGCTTGTGATTCCGGTATAATAGATGGCCCATCCGGTAAAATACAGGCCAACACATACGGCGATACTGATTTGATAACCTCGTTTTGGCCTGCCTTGTGTGATATTGACCACCCCGCACAGCGCCGCTACCGTGATGGTTTGAAGTACTTGAGCGAACATATCTATCACCGGTGTGACGGATTCCGCCCGCAAAATGTCGTTAGGCGCGGGAACCGCGAACCACACGAAATTTGGCGTCATGATAAGCAGAAACAGTCCCAGCGCCCACGGGTCAAAGCCCAGCCGGTAATTTTTCAAGTCCGACATGATGCGTGCCAATGGCGGATATAGATTCGAGACGGCTCCTCCTGGCCGTCTCCCTGGGCCATGCAGAAGAACTCCCAGCCGTACCGCTCATAAAAGGAGGGGTGGTCGGTCAGCAGGTAAAGCGTATCAATGCCAAATCCGGACATATCCTCACAGACATGGTTCAGCAATTTCCCTGCAATGCCCTGACAACGGTATTTTTCCTCGATATAAACCGCGCACACGTTAGGGGAGAGGTCCTTCCGGTTGTGAAAGTCATTTTCGATCACGCCCAGCCCGCCGATGATTTCCCTGCCGCTCACAGCCGCGTACCACTGCGGCGCCGGTCCTCCGCATTTGACACACTGCGCCATGCTCTCCTGATAGGCATCCAAAGGTACGCCCCATTTGGCATGGAACCACTTCGCCGCCGTATCCAGCAGTTCGGCGTGCTCCCGCAGTTTCAGAATTTCAAAAGCCAATCCTGGTCACTCCTTTGGAAAATATTCCCCCACAAAATCCACGCTTTTCACCGTCCATTCCCGACCGTTTAGGTGTTCCAAACACCCCGCGTCAGTGGTGAACGCAAACCGCAGCTTGTAGGAGTAAAGCGCCTGGAATTTCCGGTCAAACCGCTTATCGTCCCGCTCCCGCCCATACTTGCCGTCGCCCAACAAAGGATGCCCGGCGGAGGCGAACTGGGCGCGGATCTGATGGGTCCGCCCGGTGATGAGGTCGCATTCCACGAGAGAAAGCCCGTTTCGTGTTTCCAGCGTTTTATACAGTGTTACCGCCGTTTTTCCGCCGGGCACGGGTTTGTCGAACACCTTCACTTGGGCCTTGCCCTCATCCTTCAAGATGTACCCCTTGAGCTGTCCCTCCCTGGGTTTCATAGTGCCGTGGACCACGCACAGATACAGCTTTTGCAGCTCCCGGTCCCGTATTTTCTGGTTCATCACCCGCAGGGCCTCGGCGGTTTTAGCGGCGATGACGATGCCCCCGGTGTTGCGGTCGATGCGGTTGCACAGAGCGGGGGCAAAAGAGTTCTCCCAATAGGGCGACCACTCCTTTTTCTGGTACAGATAAGCCTGGACATGAGTGATGAGGGTGTTGACCCGCTCCTGCTCGTCTGGATGGACCACCATGCCGGAGTGCTTGTTCAGCAGCATGATGTGCTCATCCTCGTATAAAATGTCCAGTTGAGGCTTAAAAACGGACAAGAATGCGTTTTCACGAGTCGGTTTCTCAAAGAATTCGTCGTTGATGTACAGCTGGAGCACATCTCCCTTTTGGAGCCGCACATCCCGCCTGGAGCCCTTGCCATTGACCTTTACCCGTTTGAGGCGGATGTATTTCTGTGCCAGCGGGGCGGGGAGGAGGGGCAGGGTCTTGGCAATCCAGCGGTCCAGCCGCTGGCCCGCGTCGTTGGGGCTGATGGTAAACTCCTTCAAAATATGCGCCTCCTCTAAAATGCTTCAAGTCTCCGGCCATTCTATCAGAAAACGGCGTAAAAGGCAAGAGAGCGCGGCAGATGCCGCGCTCTCCGTTTGTATTATGCCAGATGGTCAATGTCTCCGGACTGGATTGCCGTTAAATGATCGGCAATGCGCTGGGTGGGCCAGTCCCACCATTTCAGCTTCAGCAGTCGTTCGATCACATCGCCGCTGAACCGTTTGCGGATGGGCTTGGCCGGAACCCCGCCCACGATGGTATAGGGCGGCACGTCGCGGGTCACCACGGCCCGGGCGCCGACAATGGCCCCGTCGCCGATGGTCACGCCTGCCAGGATGACGGCCTCGTAGCCAATCCACACGTCGTTGCCCAACACAATATCTCCGTGGTTGTCCCAGGCCTTCGGGATGTCCTCCACAGGCAGGTCCCACTCCTCGAAAAAGATGGGGAACGGGTAGGTGGACAGACTGCCCAAGGCGTGGTTGGCGCTGTTGAACAAAAACCTTGCGCCGCAGGCGATGGAGCAGAACTTACCGATCACCAGCCGTTCGTGGTTGATGGGGTAGTGATAGAGCACATTATTTCGCTGAAAGTCCCTGGGATCATGGACAAAATCGTCATAGGTGCTGCACTCGCCCACGACGATGGAGGGGTCAGTCACCACATTTTGCAGGTATACGGTGCTGTGCCCCTGGGAGCGCGGATAAATTTTCCATTGCGGGATCATCTGATAACCTCCTGAAATCGTTTTGCTTTGTGACGATCCCGCATAAGACAATGCAGCGCTTCACGCATACCACCTCGGTCGGAAAGGATGGCACAAGTATAGCACGAAACCCCGCCCCATTCAAGCATTCCTTAGAGCTCCTGACGCTCTTGTTCCTCCCTCATCTGCCGGTGCAGGCATTCCAGCGCATCGGACAGCCCGCCCAGATGGTCGATGATGCCCATTTCCACCGCCTCGGTGCCGTAGATGACGCTGCCAACATCGGCGGCCATCTCGCCGGTGTTCAGCATCAGGTGCTCGAAGTCCTCTCGGCTGATGCGGCTGTTTCGGGTGACAAAGTCACAAATGCGGTCCTGTATGCGTTCAAAGTAGTGAAAGGTCTGGCTCACCCCAATGACAAGCCCGTTGAGCCGCACGGGATGGATGGTCATGGCCCCGGAGGGCACGATGAAGGACTCCTTCGCCGCCACTGCCAGCGGCACGCCGATGGAGTGTCCGCCCCCCAGCACTAGGGACACAGTGGGCTTGCGCATCCCGGAGATCATCTCCGCGATGGCCAGTCCCGCCTCGATGTCGCCTCCCATGGTGTTGAGCAGGATGAGCAGGCCGTCCGTCTCGTCGCTCTCCTCCAAGCTGGCCAGAAAGGGGAGAATGTGCTCATATTTGGTGGTTTTGGCCCCGGAGCGTTCCTCCTGGTGGCCCTCGATGGTGCCTACGATGGTCAGAGTGTGGATGGTGCCGTCCTTTGTTTTGACAGTGCTGGAGCCCATGTCTACGATTTGCTGCTGGAGTTCATTTTGCTCCTCGCTGTCGCCGTTTTCTATCGGTTTGGTCTCCTCGGTCATGGAAAAACCCCCTTTTGCGGTAGCTTTTCCGCAAAAGGGGGTTTTTATCCGTTACGCCATATAAACGGCTTTGCAGGCGGAATAGGTCATGTAGCAGTCCAGCTTGGACACGGTCTCAAAGGGGGCGTGCATACTCAGCACAGGGACGCCGGCGTCCAGCGTGTCGATGTTGCGGTTGGCCATATAGCAGGCCACAGTGCCGCCGCCGCCCTTGTCGGCCGCGCCCAGCTCCGCCATCTGCCACAAGATACCCTTGTCGTCCAGCAGGCGGCGGACATAGGCCACCAGCTCGGCGCCGGCGTCGGAGGCGCCGCTCTTGCCCCGGGCGCCAGTGTACTTGCACAGCCCCACGCCATAGTTCACCCGGGCGGAGTTGTTCTTCTCGTACACGTCGGCAAAGTTGGGGTCGAAAGCCGCCGTCACGTCGGTGGACAGGCAGAAGGACTTCTCCAGGCACACCCGCAGGGGCACCCGCTGGGTGGCGCATAGGTCGCCCACAAAGGTGTCAAAGAAAGCGGACTGCATCCCGGACACGCCCTCGGAGCCAATTTCCTCCTTGTCCGCCAGCACGCATACGGCGGTGCGGCAGGGCACGCCCTCCAGGTCAAGCAGGGCCTTTAGCCCGGCGTAGCCGCACACCCGGTCGTCGTGGCCGTAGGCCCCGATGAGGGAGCGGTCGAAGCCAATGTCCACCGCGTTGAAGGCGGGCACCGCCTCGATCTCGGCGGAGATGAAATCCGCCTCCCGGATGCCGTAGTGGTCATACAGCATTTTCATCACGGCCAGCTTTACCCGGTCGCTGCCGTCGTCGCCCTTCAAGGGACGGCTGCCCACCAGAATGTTCAGGCTCTCGGCGGGAATGGCCTCGCCCAGGGGCTTTTTGGACTGCTCCGCCCCCAAATGGGGGAGCAGGTCGTCGATGGTGAACAGGGGGTCGCCGGGGTGGGAGCCCACCGCCACGTTGACGATAGACCCATCCTTCATAGCTACCACGCCCCGTAGCTCCAGGGGGATGGTCACCCACTGGTACTTGCGAATGCCGCCATAATAGTGGGTTTTGAAAAAGGCCAGCTCGCTGTCCTCGTACAGCGGGGTGGGCTTCAGGTCCAGCCGGGGGCTGTCAATGTGGGAGGCGGTCATGGACACGCCCTGGTCCAGCGGCATGGAGCCAAGAACGGCCAGGTAGACGGCCCTCCCCCGGTTCACCCGGTACACCTTGGAGCCGGGGTGCAGCTCCATGCCCCGCTCAAAGGGGACAAAGCCCGCAGCCTCGGCCAGCTCCAGCGTGTAGTCTACGCAGGTGCGCTCGGTTTTACCCCGGTCCAGAAAGAGCTTATAACCCTCGCAATAGTCAAAAATGGCCCGCTCCGTGGACTCGTCCACCACGTCCCAGCCGTTCTTTTTCTGAGTCAGTAGCGCCTCCCGCAGCTGCTGACCCGCAGTTTTTTCTTCCATGTCAGATATCCTCCTTGACAATGATATGCTCAAACAATGCCCGCGCCTTGGCCTCAAAGGCCGCCCGGCTCCCGTCGTTGCGCAGGGTATAGGTACAGTGCGCCTCAAACCAGGCGTCCGGCTTCTGGGCCGCCACCCGGGCCCTGGCATAGTCCTCCGAGATGTTTTCCCGGGCCATGATGCGGCGCACCCGGACTTCCTCGGCTGCGGTGACCGCCACGGTGACGTCGCACAGCCCGCCCGTCCCGCTCTCCAGCAGGGCGATGGCGTCCAGGGCGATGGTGGGGCGGTCTTTGGCCCAGGCCTCGGCGATCATGTGCTTCAATTCGTCCATGACGTATCGGTGGGTGATGGCGTTCAGGTCGGCCAGCGCGGCCTGGTCTCCGAATACAATAGCACCAAACGCCTTCCGGCGCAAGCCGCCATTTTCATCAAAAATTTCGCCGCCGAAGCGGGTTTTCAGCTCATTTTGCATGGATACGCTGGTGCGCAGCAGGCTGTGATACACCGCGTCGCAGTCCACGACGGCCCCACCCATATCCTCCAGCACACTCAGCACGGTGGTTTTGCCCGCCCCGGTGGGACCGGTGATACCGATGACGGTCATGCCTCCACCTCCCGACCCAGGACCTCCTCAATGCGTTCCCGGCTCAGCCCGCCCTGGCGCAGAATGCGGTAGGGCGCGGCGGTCAGGTCCAGGATGGTGGACTCCGCGCCTACGGTGCAGGGACCGCCGTCCAGCACGGCGTCGATGCGCCCGCCCAGCTGGGCCAGCACATCCTGAGCCGACTTGGGGCTGGGCTGTCCCGACAGGTTGGCGGAAGGACAGGCCAGCGGTCTGCCCAGCGCTTTGATGACGGCCAGCGTATCTGGGTGGTCGGGGCAACGCACCCCCTGGGTTTCGCCCCCGGCAGGGACGATGGAGGGCAGAGAGCCGCTCCCCCGCAGAATCATGGTCAGCGGCCCCGGCCAGAAGGCGTCCGCCAATTGATACGCGTCCCCCGGGATGTCCCGGCACACGCGCTCCACCATGTCCATACCGTCCACCAGCACGTTCAGCGGCTTGGTTTCGGGACGGCCCTTGGCGCCGTAGTTGGCCTGGACGGCCTTCTCCTGGGTGGCGTCGGAGGCAAGGCCGTATACCGTCTCGGTGGGGACGGCCACCAGCCGGCCCTGTCGAAGCAGTTCCGCCGCCCGGGCCGTATCATGATGGGTTAATGTCTGGGTAGTCATTTCCCGCCGCCTTTCTTCCTCCTCCGGTGAATTTCCATTCCGACTGCCCCGGCCAAAGCGCCCAGCGCCGGGACGGCATACAGCGCTCCGGCGAGAAACCATTTGAACTGCCGCTCCTTCAGGCGGTCCGGAGCCAGATAGTCCCACATGTCCGGGGCGGTCCGCGCAACGTCAAAGCGGCAGATGGACACTACTGTAAAAAAGCCGAAAACCGCCCAAAGCACAAGCTCTGCCGACAGGAACAGACCGCGTTTCATGGGGCTCATTTTTGTATCAATGGGAGCAGCTGCGCGGGGCGCTCAATGACATGATCCGCCCCCGCGTTCTCCAGCTCATCCCGGTCCCGGAAGCCCCACAGCACCCCACACACCGTCAGCCCGCCGTTTTTGCCCGTGAGCACGTCCACATCGCTGTCGCCGACAAACAGGGTGGTTTCAGTTTTTGCGCCGAGCTTTGCCATCAGTGCGTGGAGCAGGGTGGGGTCGGGCTTCAGCGGCGCGTCGGGGAGCGCCCCCTGCACCGCATCGAATATACCGGGAAAATAACCCTCCACCACCGGTCCGGCCAAGGCGTGGGCCTTGTTGGACAGCACCGCCATGTGAACTCCCGCGTCCTTTAACGCCGCCAGCAGCTCCGGTATACCAGGGTAGGGGGCGGTTTTGTCCTCTTTATGGTCGTTGTAATAGGCGGAAAACTCTGCCAGAGCCCCGGCCAGCTCGTCCGCGCTCAACCCCTCCGGAGCAAACCGCTCCACCAGCTTGGGGATGCCATTGCCCACCATGTACTTGAACTCGTCCACCGTGTGGGCGGGCCAGCCGTGGGCCTGACAGACGTGGTTGCCTGCGTCCGCCAGGTCGTCGATGGTGTTCAAAAGTGTGCCGTCTAAATCAAAGATAACATGAGTATACATAATTGCAAGCTCTTTTCCAATTTATAGTTCGTTCTTGTCGCCGAGAGAATACTTTGCGCATAGAATCACTACGGTAACGAGCTAAAAGTTCTTTTTGCCTCCTTTTTCTTACAAGAAAAAGGAGCTACCCCCGTTCGGCCAGCTGCTCCGCCTGACGGGCGGTGGTGAGGGCGTCGATAATCTCGTCCAGGTCCCCGTCCATCACCGCGTCCAGCTTGTACAGCGTTAGCCCCACCCGGTGGTCGGTTAACCGCCCCTGGGGGAAGTTGTAGGTGCGGATGCGCTCGTTGCGCATACCCGAGCCCACCTGACTGCGGCGGTTCTCACCGTACTCGGACCGAATGCGCTCCTGCTCCCGGTCGTAGAGGATGGAGGCCAAAAGACGCATAGCCTTTTCCCGGTTCTGAAATTGAGAGCGCTCCTGCTGGCACTCCACCACGGTGCCCGTGGGCTTGTGAATGAGCCGCACGGCGGAGGAGGTCTTATTGATATGTTGTCCCCCCGCCCCAGAGGAGCGGAACACCTGCATCTCCACGTCGGCGGGGTTGATTTCCACGTCTACGGTCTCCATCTCAGGCAGTACCGCCACGGTGACGGTGGAGGTGTGCACCCGCCCGCCGGACTCGGTCTCCGGCACCCGCTGGACCCGGTGGACGCCGCTCTCAAATTTCATCCGGGACCAGGCGCCGTCCCCCTCGATGGTGAAGGAGATTTCTTTGACGCCACCTAATTCCGTCTCGTTGGCGGAGTTGACCTCCACCTTCCAGCCCCGGGCCTCGGCGTACATGGTGTACATCCGGGTGAGGGAGTGGGCGAACAGGGCGGACTCCTCGCCGCCCACCCCGGCCCGGATCTCCATGATGACGTTCTTACCGTCGTTGGGATCGCGAGGGAGAAGCAGGATCTTGATCTCATGCTCCAGTCGCTCGATGTCCGACCTGGCCTGGGCCAGCTCCTGCTGGGCCAGCTCCTTCATCTCCGGGTCGGAGAGCAGCTCCTCCGCCCCGGCCAGGTCGCTCCGGGCCCTGCACAGCGCCCGGTAGGCGGCGACCAGTGGCTCTAGCTCCTTCTGCTCCCGGTTGAGCCGGGACACCAGCTCGGGGTTGCTGTAGGTCTCGTTGGCGCCCAGTCGGGCCTCCAGCTCCTGGTAGCGCAGCTCAATGTTTTTCAGGTTGTCTGTCATGTAGTCACCTATTTCTGTTTACCAGCTGAAATTGAAATCCCGGTCAAAAAGAAAGGACTTCACCAGCGCCAGCGGTTCCCGGAAGAACATCTGCACCCGGGAGGGAGTGTGGCTCACCGGCGCGGGCAGCGTGGTCACGTTGTCAAGCCTTCCCGTGGCCCGCTCCCACAGCATGAGAATGCGGGCGAGGTGGAAATCGCTGGACACCAGCACATAGCTGTTGGTATCAGCAGCAGCAGCGGACGCCAGGGGGGTGATGTCGGGCATAAGAAGGCCGAGGGTGTTCCGGACGTTTTGATGGGTGTTTCGAGACTGATCTTCCCTGAGAACATGTTCTCCGTCCACCCCATGGGCGGTGAGGTAGTCATACATGCACTGGGCCTCGGAGATGTGCTCGTCGTCCCCCTTGCCGCCGGACACCACGATGCGGATATCCGGGTGCTCCTCCCAGTAGGCCAGGGCGGTGTCCAGCCGGTCCCGGAGCAGGATGGACGGCCCGTCCGGCTTCACCTGACAGCCAAAAATGACCATCACTGTCCGCTCAGGGTCCGCCTGGGCAGTCCAGCCCTGAGCGCCCCGGCAGATGATAAGCTCCAGCGCCCCAAAGGCCAGCGCTCCGGCAATGAGAAGAACCAGCAGGGCGGTCAGCCAAGGCTTCTTTTTTCGCTGGGGGCTGTTGCCCCGGTATGGGCGGTATTTCTTCATGACTTACCCCTTGGCCTCCTCCAGCTTTGCCGCCAGCCGCTCCCACTCCGCGTAGAGATGGGCCAGCTCGTCCTCCACCGCCTCCCGCTTCTTGTACACGTCCTGGAGCTTGAGATAGTCGGACGCGGCGTCCTCCGCCTCCTGAGCCAGCTCGTCCAGCAGGACCTCCGCCTTTTCCACCGCCCGCTCGGCGGCGCGGACCTGCTTTTCCAGCTCCTTGGTGCCGCCGGGGCGTTTTGGCCTCAGCTTGTCCTCCTTGGGCTTTTCCGGTTCCACAGCGGCGGGCTTAGCGTTTTTCAGCTGCTCCTGCCGCGCCCGGAAGGCCCGGAACTCACGGTAGGAGCCTCGAAAATCAGTAATCTGTCCGTTTTCCAGCATCCAAATCCGGGTGGCAAACTTTTCAATGAAATAACGGTCGTGGGAGACGAACAGCAGGTTGCCGCCGTATTCCTCCACCGCCTCCTCGATCCACTCCCGGGAGTCGATGTCCAGGTGGTTGGTGGGCTCGTCCAGAATGAGCAGGTTGATCCGGCTGTCCATGAGCATACACAGCCGCAGCCGGGACTGCTCCCCGCCGGACAGAGCGGACACTTCCTTAAATACGTCCTCTCCCCGGAACTTGAAGGAGGCCAGCCGGTCCCGGGCCTCCTGGGTGGTGCAGTTTTGGGCGTACAGCATGGTGTCCACCAAGTTCCGGTCAGGCCGGTCAAAGTGGATGATCTGGGGCAGGTAGCCGATGCGGATGGAGGGCCCCAGGTAGATGGACCCGGCGTCCGGCGTCTCCTCGCCCATGAGGATTTTGATGAAGGTGGACTTGCCTGTGCCGTTGTCGCCCAGCAGGGCGATACGTTCCCCACCCGTCACGTCCAAATTGATGTGGTCGAACAGGGTGCGCTCCCCGAAGGATTTGGACAGGTCCGTCACCACCAGAGCCTCGTCCCCGTGGAACTCCTTTTCTCCAAACCGGGTGACCAGCTTCTTTTCCTTAGTGGGCTTGTCCGTGGTGCGCATACGCTCAATGCGGCGCTCCATGTTGATGGCCCGTTTGTACTGCTTGTCGTTGCCCTTGAAGGCCCACAGGCGCATCTGCTCCGCAGCGGCCTCCAGCTGGCTGATCTTTGCCTGCTCCTTCTCGTACTGCTTCAGGCGCTCCTGATACCGCCGCTCCTTTTCCTCCACATAGAAGGAGTAGCTGCCGGAGTAGAGCTCCGCCTTGCCCTCCTGGATCTCGGCGACCCGCTTCACCGCCTTGTCCAAAAACCAGCGGTCATGGGAGATGGCCAGCACCGTGCCCTTGAACCGCTCCAGATAGCCCTCCAGCCATTCGGTGGCGTTCAGGTCCAGGTGGTTGGTGGGTTCGTCCAGCAACAGGATGTCGGTGTCCTCCAAAATGAGCCGGGCCAGGTTGATTCGGGTCTTTTCCCCACCGGACAGGGCGTCAAAGGGGCGTGAGCGCATATCAGCCCCGATGCCCAGACCGTTGCAGACTTTATTGAGGCGGGTTTCCGTGTCGTAGCCGCCCCCCAGTTCAAAGGCAGCGGTAAGCTTATCGTACCGGGCCAGCACCTGGGGGTCGACGTTTTCGCCCATCTGGGCGGCCAGCGCTGTCAACTCCTCCTCCATGGCATGGAGGGGGGCAAACGCGGTGTCCAGCACATCCCGGACGGTGTAACCCTCCGGGTAAACGGGAATCTGGGAAATGAGCCCCAGCCGTTTCCCAGGGGCGATGGCAATGGTTCCCTCATCCGGGCGGACCTGCCCTGTCATCATGCGGAAAATGGTGGTCTTGCCAGCGCCGTTGCGGCCCAGCAGACCCACCCGCTCTCCCTCCTCCACCTGGAGGGAAAAGCCGTCTAAAATCCGTTTGCCGACCTCAAACTCCTTGACAAGGCCGGTCAGCTGTATATCAATCATTGGTAGTCGTTCTCCTTAAGAGGTTCCTTCCTTTTCCTTTGGAAAGAGAAAAGGAAACAAAAAAAGAAACTTTTGATTCGTTTCTATTGCGGCAGACGTCCAAAGTATTGCGCCGGCTACAATAAGAAGTCAAATATAAAATGTTTTTATTCTTAATGACTTTGGCGGTTCGTAGTCGTGCGCACACTTTACAGGACTGATATCGGGACGAAGCGGTCTAAAAGTTCTTTTTGGACACCTTTTCTTTCAAGAAAAAGTGTCATTCCGGCACGTTTTCCAGCAGAAAATCCACGATTTTCTCGAATGCCATGGAGCGGGAAGCTTTGACCAGGATGGTCACTCCCGCCCGGACCTCCCGGGACAGGGCGTTTTTGGCCGCGTCCAGGGTGGGGAACCAGTCCGCCTGCTCCAGTCCCGCGTCACGGGCCCCCTCGGCGATGAACCGGGCCAGGTCGCCCACGGCGATGAGCCGGTCCGTCCCGGACTGGGCGAAGTAGCTGCCCACCGCCCGGTGGAACTGCTCGGAGCCGGGTCCCAGCTCCTTCATGTCGCCCACCACCGCCACCTTGCGGCGCCGGGCGGCGGCGTCCCCCAGCACGGCGGCGGCGGCCCGCATGGATTGGGGATTGGCGTTGTATGCGTCGTTTAGGATCACGATGTCGCCCTTGCAGCGGACGATATTCATCCTCATTTTGGTGGGCAGGAAAGCTTCGATGCCCCGGACGATCTCGTCTGGAGCCATGCCCAGCGCCTCGCCCACGGCGGCGGCCATGAGGGTGGGGTAGATCATGTGCCGCCCCAGGGCGGGGATATTGGCCTGGAACTGGCTGCGGGGGGTTTTGACCCGGCAGCTCAGATGGGCCGCACCGTCGCTGTTCAGGTCGCAGGCGGCGTAATCCAGCCCGCTGCCGCTGCCCACGAACAGGGTGCGCTGGGGCAGGGCGCCCCGCAGGGTGGACAGCATGGGGTCGTCGCCGTTGAGGACGGCCAGGCCGTCTGGCTTCAAATAGGGGAAAATCTCGCACTTGGCCTTGAAAATATTCTCCCGGCTGCCCAGGTTTTCAATGTGGGCGTCGCCGATGTTGGTGATGAGGGCCATATCGGGCTCCACCAGCCTGCCCAGATAGTCGATCTCCCCGGCGTGGTCCATGCCCATCTCCACCACGCACACCTGATGCCGCTTCTCCAGCTTCAGCAGGGTGAGGGGCACACCGATGTCGTTGTTGAAGTTGCCCTCCGTCTTGTGGACGCAGAACTTGGCCCCCAGCACCGCCGCCGTCATGTCCTTTGTGGTGGTCTTGCCCACCGAGCCGGTGATGGCAACGAAGGGGATGGGGAAGAGCCGCTTATAGTACCGGGCCAGCTCCCACAGGGCGCGCTGGGTGGAGCGCACCTTGATGTAGAATTTACCGGGCAGGTAGCTCTCCCGCTCCCGGGCGGTGAGGCATCCCGCCGCCCCCGCCTCCAGGGCGAAGTTAATGAAGGAGTGGCCGTCGAACCGCTCCCCCTCCAGGGGGATGAACAGACAGCCCGGCTCGATCCTCCGGCTGTCGGTGCTGACCTCAGTGGCGGCGGCGTCCAAGTCCTGAAAGTCTCCCAGCAGGGTTCCGTTAACTGCTTCCAGCAGCTGTCTCAGTGTCAGTGCCTCCATAATGATGGCGCTCCTCTCCTGAATCTCTCTTTTTACGGTTATGCTCCGGCCTTGCGGGCGGCCAGAGACGCCTCAATGATCCGCTCGCACAGCTCACCGTAACCGATGCCAACCGCCGCCGCCTCCTGGGGAAGCAGGCTGGTGGGGGTCATGCCGGGCAGGGTGTTGATTTCCAAAAACCAGGGCGTGCCGTCCTCCGTGACCATGAAGTCGGCCCGGGAATACACAGACAGCCCCAGGGCGTGGAACACAGTCAGCGCGGCTTCGCCCAGCCGCTTCTCCCATTCGGAGGGGATAGGGGCGGGGGTGATCTCCTCCGCTGCGCCGGGCTGATACTTGTTTTCGTAGTCATAAAAGCCGGTTTTGGGGATGATTTCGATGGAGGGCAGGGCCCGGTCCTCCAAAATGCCCACCTGGATCTCCCGTCCGGCTATGTATTGCTCCACCACGCACACGCCGCCGAAAGCCAGACCGTCCGTCAGTGCGGCGGACAGCGCCTCCTTGTCGTGGACAATGGACACGCCGATGGAGGAGCCGGAGGCCACCGGCTTGACCACGCAGGGCAGCTCCAGCCGCCGGGTGAGGGCGGGGATGTCGTCCGCACCGTAACGAACCAGCTCCCATTTAGGGGTGACCACCCCCAAAGGGGCGACGATGCGCTTGGTCAGGTCCTTATCCATGGCGATGGCGCTGCCCAGATAGCCCGCCCCGGTGTAAGGGATGCCCAGAAGGTCCAGCGCGGCCTGGACCCGGCCGTCCTCGCCGCAGGCGCCGTGGAGGGCCAGGAACACCACGTCGGCCAGGCGGCACAAATCCAGCACGCCGGGGCCGAACTGGCCGTTGACGCCCTCCAGGCGGGAGGACTTCACTTGCTCCAGATCGGGGGCCTGACGGTCGATTTTTGTCAGCTCCACGGGGATGGGGGTGCGGAACAGGGACTGGGGGGCTTCCTGCGTACCCAGATACATATCGATAAAGGCGACCTCATGCCCCCGCTCCCGCAGGGCGGCGCACACCTTGCACCCGCTGGACAGGGAAACGTTGCGCTCGCCGCTGAGCCCGCCGGCCAGAACCAAGATTTTCATAGCATAGCTCCTTACTGTTTGCCTATTCTACTCCTATTTTATGCTTGAATGTAAATTATACCACAACCAAACGGGAGAAACAAGAGGCAACAGGCAAGATAAAGCCCCCGCAGTCCGCGGGGGCCCTTTTGGGCGCAGTCTCCCTCATAGTATATTCGTCAGCGTAGGAAATTCCGCTTCCACCAAGAGCCCCAGCTGGGTGAGCAGCCGGGCGTTGACGGCGGCGTATTCGGCGGGCTGCTGTTCGCCGCCCTCCAAAAAGGCCAGAGCCTCGTCCATGGAGATTTGAATGGCGTCGGTGTCGGCGTGGCGCAGGGTGATGTGGAGATAACTTTCGTGGTCCATCCAGCGGCTGCGGGCCTCGTGGGTGAGGCGGGCGGCCTCCTCCCAGTTTTCCTGCTCCACCTGCTCCTGGGCCTTTGTGAGCAGGGCGGTGAGCTGGCCGGCGAAATCGTTCAGGTGCCAGATATGCAGCCCGGACAGGGCTGCCAGCAGGGCGATCAGCGCCGCAGAAACATACAGCCGTTTCATTTTCCAGCCTCCTTTTTGGGTACGCAGTAGGTATTGCCGCCCTCGTCCACGGTGAGCAGAAAAGCCTGCCGGGGGGAGTGGAGGCCGTGGGCGGCCAACTGCTTTTCCAGCCAGTTGGTCTCATAGCCCGCGCCCTTCAGGTTGTGCTCCAGTAGATGCCCGTCGCTGATGAGCACCACGGGAAGTCCGGCCTCCTGGACCGCTATTCCCATATGTGCGGCGGTGACGGGCTTTTCAGCGGCAAAGGGGAGCACGGACAGCTGGCCGTTGGTCTCCAGCAGGGCGAACTTGATGGATTTGAAATCGGCGTAGCCCTGTATGCGCAGCTCCTCCATCAGCTCGTCCAGGGTGAGTCGGTTCTTTTTCAGCTCCGCCTCGATCACCAGGCCGTTTTCCACGATGATGGAGGGCTTCCCGCACAGCAGGGCCCGGAACGCGATGGACCGGGTGCACAACACGGAGATGATGGAGGACAGGGCCAGCAGCACCACGATGGGGATGAGCCCGGACAGCAGGGGAATGCCGTTGTCCTGCATGGGGACGGAGGCCAGATCGGCGATGATGAGGGTGAGTACCAGCTCGGAGGGTTCCAGCTCGCCGATCTGATGCTTGCCCAGCAGGCGGATGCCCGCAATGATGAACAGATAGAGCACAACAGTGCGTATGAGTACCACGAACATATGAAAACCTCCTGTGAGTTGAGGGTAAACGGCCGCTTGAACATTTTGCCCTTGAGATGGGGCAGATATGCCCACAGTTTGTCCAAAACTCCGATTTTCATCAGGAAGCCAAAAAGAAAACGAGATTTTCTTGATTTTTGGGGGTGAGGTCAGTAAAATAGACGGAGTAAAATGGAAGGTGGGATACAGGCTTGAAAGCGACTTTGATCTTGGCCAACGGCGCAGTGTTCCGGGGGGACGCCATCGGCGCCATGGGGGACCGTGTGTGTGAAATGGTGTTCAACACCTCCATGACCGGCTATCAGGAGATTTTGACCGACCCCTCTTACGCCGGACAGGGCGTGGTGATGTCCTATCCCTTGATGGGCAACTACGGCGCGAACCACGAGGACAACGAGTCCGCCCGGCCCTGGGCGGAGGCGCTGGTGGTCCGCCATTTGTCCCCGGTGGGCAGCAATTTCCGCTGTGAGGACAGTCTGGGCAACTATTTGCGTGAACATGATATTGTGGGCATTGAGGGTGTAGACACCCGTGCCCTGACAAAGCTTCTCCGCAGTCAAGGAACCATGAACGGCATGATTACCTGTGCGGAGCATTTTCATGTCCGGGAGGTCATGGACAAGCTGGCGGCCTACCGGGTGTCCGGCACCGTGGAGCGGGTGACCCGGGCTTCTGCGGAGGTGTTCCCGGCGCTGGACGGGCAGAAGCTCCGGGTGGCCCTGATGGACTACGGCGTCAAGCAGAACATGATCGAGTGCCTGCGCAAGCGTGGGTGCGAGGTGACGGTATTTCCGGCACACACTCCGGCGAAGGACATTTTGGGCGGCGGCTTTGACGGGGTGATGCTGTCCAACGGCCCCGGCGACCCGGCGGACAATGTGGACATCATTCAGGAGGTCCGGGCGCTGTACGAGTCGGATATTCCCATCTTTGCCGTGTGCCTGGGGCACCAGCTGCTGGCCCTGGCCACAGGGGCGAAAACCCACAAAATGGTGTTCGGCCACCGGGGCGGCAACCACCCGGTGAAGGATTTGGAGGCGGGCCGCTGCTTCATCACCAGCCAGAACCACGGCTATGTGGTGGACGCTGACAGCGTGGACCTCGCTGTGGCCCAGGTGTCCCATGTCAACGTGAACGACAACACGGTGGAGGGACTGAAATACAAGCGTCCCAACTGCTTTACCGTCCAGTTCCACCCGGAGGCCAGCCCCGGCCCGGAGGACACGGAATACCTGTTTGACCGCTTCATTGCTTCTATGGGAGGTGACCGGTAATGCCGAAGGATACGAATATCAAAAAGGTTTTGGTGCTGGGCTCCGGGCCTATCGTCATCGGCCAGGCCGCCGAGTTCGACTACGCCGGCACCCAGGCCTGCCGCGCTCTGAAAGAGGAGGGCGTGGAGGTGGTTCTGGTCAACTCCAACCCCGCCACCATCATGACGGATAAGGATATTGCCGACCACGTCTATATCGAGCCGCTGAATGTGGACAGCGTGACCCAGATCATACAGATGGAGCATCCCGACTCGGTGCTGCCCACCTTGGGTGGGCAGACGGGCCTGAATTTGGCCATGGCGCTCCATGAGAACGGGACCTTGGAAAAGTATGGCGTACGTCTGCTGGGCACCAGTCCCGAATCCATCCATAAGGCGGAGGACCGCCAGGGGTTCAAGGACTGCATGGAGTCCATCGGCCAGCCCTGCGTCACCTCCGACGTGGTGGAGAGCGTGGACGCCGCCGTGGCCTTCGCCGAGCAGATTGGCTATCCGGTGATTGTCCGGCCCGCTTACACCCTGGGGGGCACCGGAGGCGGCATCGCTTATGACGAGCCCTCTTTGCGGGAGATTGCCGACCGGGGGATTCACCTTTCCCGGGTGGGCCAGGTGCTCATCGAGCGGTGCATCGCCGGGTGGAAGGAAATTGAGTTCGAGGTCATGCGGGACTCCGCCGGGAACGTCATCCAGATCTGCTCCATGGAGAATCTGGACCCGGTGGGCGTGCACACCGGCGACTCCATCGTGGTGGCCCCCACCCAGACTCTGGCAAACCGGGAGTATCAAATGCTGCGCTCCGCCGCCCTGGACATCATCACCGCCCTGGGCATCGAGGGCGGCTGTAACTGCCAGTTTGCCCTGAATCCGGATTCTTATGAGTACGCGGTCATTGAGGTCAACCCCCGTGTGAGCCGCTCCTCCGCCCTGGCTTCCAAAGCCACGGGCTATCCCATCGCCAAGGTGGCGGCAAAAATCGCGCTGGGCTATACGTTGGACGAAATTCCTAACGCCGTCACCGGCAAGACAACGGCCTGCTTCGAGCCGACGCTGGATTACTGCGTGCTGAAGATCCCCCGCCTGCCCTTCGACAAGTTCACCACCGCCAGCCGCACCCTGGGCACCCAGATGAAGGCCACCGGCGAGGTGATGGCCATCGCCAACTCTTTTGAGGGAGCGCTGATGAAGGCCATCCGCTCCCTGGAGCTGAACGTGCGCGCCCTGCGCCTGCCCAAGCTGGACGAATACTACACCGACGAGATCGAGGACCTGCTGGTGAACGTGGACGACGAGCGCCTGTTCGTGGTGGCGGAGGCCATCCGGCGGGGCGTGTCGCCCAGGAAAATCAACTCCATCACCCGGATGGACATTTGGTTCCTGAACCGGTTCAAAAACATTATTGACATGGAGCAGACCCTTATCATGTGTAAGGGGGAACCGGACGTTGACACGCTGCGGAAGGCCAAGGAGATGTGCTTTGCCGATAGCTACATCGGCTGGCTGTGCGGCATGGAGCAAAAGGATGTGAAGGCCCTGCGGGAGCGCTACGGCATCGTGCCCTCCTTCAAAATGGTGGACACCTGCGCCGCCGAGTTTGACGCGGAGACGCCTTACTATTACTCCTCCTACGACGGGGAGAACGAGGCGGACACCGGAGACTCCGGCAGGAAAAAGGTGCTGGTTCTGGGTTCCGGTCCCATCCGCATTGGCCAGGGCATCGAGTTCGACTATTGCTCCGTCCACTCCGTGTGGGCGCTGAAGCGGCTGGGATACGAGACCATCATCGTCAACAACAACCCGGAGACCGTATCCACCGACTTCGATGTGGCGGATAAGCTGTATTTCGAGCCTCTCACCGCCGAGGACGTGCAGAACATCGTGGAGCAGGAAAAGCCCTGGGGGGCGGTGGTCCAGTTTGGCGGGCAGACCGCCATCAAGCTGGCCAAGGCCCTCACCGAGATGGGCGTGCCCATCCTGGGCACCTCCTCCGACGGCGTGGACGCCGCCGAGGATCGGGAGCGGTTTGACGAGGTTTTGAACCAGTGCCACATCCCCCGCGCCAAGGGCCAGACGGTGTTCACCGCCGAGGAGGCTTTGCGCGCGGCCAACGAGATCGGCTATCCCGTGCTGGTGCGGCCCTCCTACGTGCTGGGCGGGCAGGGGATGGAGATCGCCTACAACGACCGCAACATCACCGACTTCATGCGCATCATCAACCTGACGGTCCAGGAGCACCCCATCCTCATCGACAAGTACCTCATGGGCCGGGAGGTGGAGGTGGACGGTGTGTTCGACGGGGAGGATCTGCTCATTCCCGGCATCATGGAGCACGTGGAGCGGGCCGGGGTCCACTCCGGGGACTCCATCTCCGTCTATCCCTCCATCCATGTGGAGGATAAGCACAAAATGACCATTGAGCGCTATACCCACGACCTGGCAAAGGCCCTGGGAGTTATCGGGCTTATCAACATTCAGTTTATCATCTACGACGACAAGGTGTATGTTATTGAGGTGAACCCCCGTTCCTCCCGTACCATTCCCTATATCTCCAAGGTGACCGGCGTGCCCATTATCGACCTGGCCACCAAGGTGATGCTGGGCCAGAGGCTGAAGGATTTGGGCTACGGCACGGGCATCTATAAGGAGGCGGACTATTTCGCGGTGAAAATGCCCGTGTTCTCCTTCGAGAAGCTGGCCGACGTGGACACCGGCCTGGGCCCGGAGATGAAATCCACCGGCGAGGTGCTGGGCATCGCCGAGTCCTTCCCCCAGGCGCTGCTCAAGGCGTTCAAGGGGGCCAATATGCGGGCCCCCAAGAAGGGCGGGCGCATCATTCTCACGGTGAACGACGAGGACAAGGGGGAGGCCTCCGGCATCGCCCGGGGCTTTGCCGACTTGGGCGTGGAGATCCTGGCCACCGAGGGCACCTGCCGGTTCCTGGAAAAGGCGGGCGTGCCCTGCACTCCGGTGACCCGGGTGTCCGAGCGCCACCCCAATATCATGGACATGCTGGCCTCCGGCACCATCGACCTGGTCATCAACACCCCCACCCGGGGCAGGAAGCAGGACACCGACGGCTTTAAGATCCGCCGGGCCGCCGTGGAGCACTCCGTGGGCTGTGTCACCGCAATCGACACCGCCCGGGCCCTGCTCACCGCCCGCCAGCAGGGCAGGAGCCGGGATTTGCAGGCCATCGATATTACAACGATTTGAGAGATTAGGAGGAGAACGCTATGCGCCGTCGTGTTCCGCTGCGCTTTGATATCTGGCTCACCCTGCTGATCGCCTTCGTCATCAGCCTGGGGACGACGAAGCTCACCGAACTCATCGTCCCCAGCCTGTATGAGCAGCACGTGGAGGACCACACCGTGGCCGACGGCGACATCGGCGGCAAGGCGGGGGCGGAGGTGTTCCGAGCCCGGAGCGTGGACGATCTGCTGGCCCACGACACCTTCACCATCCTGTCCGACGGCATCGAGTACTGCAACCGGGGGGGCGGCTACTACGGCAACCATTACATGAACGCCGTCACCCTGCCTTCCGGGGAGCTGGTGGCCGCCGTGATCAACTCGGACAGCGTGCAGAGCGAGGGAGACTACTTCTCCGGGGTGAACACGCTGCCCGTGGGCCGGGTGGTGTTCGAGGACCTGGAGAGCAGCGCGAGCTTCCTGCGCCAGATCGAGTACAGCGAGCCCTTGAGCCGCCATGACTTTTACATCGACATGCTGGGCACGGGGGGCAAGGTCCAGGAGGTGGACTATGTCGAGAGGTGGACCGGAACGGTCCAGGCGGTCACCATCCTGGTGTGCTTCCCCCTCATCCACTCTCTGGGGGCCAAGCTGGGGCTGTTCCCCTTCTTCTTTGTCCCCAAAAAGGAGCGGGAAAGCGAGTGGGAGTAAGGGCCGTCCGGAAAGACGGTGCGCAATTCAAAAATAAGAAAGAAAGGAAGCAAGGACTGTGAAAGCATCTGATAAAGTGAAGAAAATCAACTATGCGTATTTACTGGGGTATATTTTCATTCCCCTGATAGCCGCCGCGGTGAGCGTTGCCATTGGTTATTTCTTTTTCCGCGACGGCGGCACAGGCGCGGTCGTGTGCTTTGCCGCAATACCATTTGCGGCTGTGCTCTGGTGGATTTTTGCCGGAAGGAATATCTACAAGCTGGGCAAGAATCGGATGATTAAGCAGCTGGACGAGATGGGCATCGACCGCCGCCAGATTTTTTACAGCGACGGCTGTGTGGTGTCCCTGGACATGGAAAAAGGGAAAATCGGCCTGCTGTTTTTCTGGAATCCCTTCGCGGTCCAGGTGGCGCCTGCAAGCCGGGTGACCCGGGCGTGGACGGACGATGGGGCCGCTGGTCCGGGCATTATGCGGGGCACCGGCCGGGTGAGCTTTTTGTTTGAGATCGACGGTATCAGAATTCGGGTGAATACCTTCATCTCCAACCAGCGCTGGAAGATGAACGACCAGCGGGTGCTGGAGGGAATTTCCAAGGCGGACCTGTGGGTTGAGGTGCTGGACCGGGCCCGGCAGCAGGGAGCGGGTGCGTGACATGGGATTGATCGACAAGTGGCTGAGGAAGTACCAGTACGACTGGTGCAGGGACTGCAAGCGGGGGATGGAAAAGACCCGCAAGCAGCTGTTTGCCCTGCCCGGAATGACGGTGGGGCACTATGTGGAGCACAAGGACGCGGCCTACTATAAGCGGGCGCTGCGGATTGTAGAGAAGAAAGCGGATATCCCGCCGGGCATGTATGCCTGCGGAGCCATCCAGTACCGCTGCCCGGAATGCGGGAAAAAGGTCACTGTGCTGGACCCTTTCCTCCCGGTGCGGGACGAGGAGAAGCACGAGGGAAATGTGATATTTGAGCAGGGAGAGCTGGACGATTTTTTGTGGTATTGAGAGAGAAAGCAAAGGAGTTGAGCATTTATGAGCCATCAGCTTGTGATCGTGCTGGACTTTGGCGGACAGTACAACCAGCTCATCGCCCGGCGGGTGCGGGAGTGCGGGGTGTACTGTGAGGTCAAGCCCTATACCACCTCTTTGGCTGATTTGAGGGCCATGAATCCCATCGGGATCATCTTCACCGGGGGGCCGAATTCCGTCTATTTGGAGGAGTCCCCCCATGTGGACCCGGACATTTTCACTTGGGGCGTGCCCATTCTGGGCATCTGCTACGGCTGTCAGCTGATGGCCCACACGCTGGGGGGACGGGTGACCGCCGCCCAGGAGGATTCCGCCCGTGAGTATGGCAAAACAGAAACCTGGTTTGAGACGGCGTGCAGGCTGTTCAAGGGCCTGCCCAGCGCCGGTATCACCTGGATGAGCCACGGGGACTATATGGAGAAGGTGCCCGAGGGGTTTGCGCTGGTGGCCCGCAGCGGGGCTTGTCCCAACGTGGCCATCGCCGACGAGGCGCGGGGCTTTTACGGCGTGCAGTTCCACCCCGAGGTGAACCACACGGAGCACGGCGTCGATATGATTCGCAATTTTCTATATGAAGTGTGCCGCGCTGCCGGGGATTGGACCATGGAGGACTACAAGCGCTCGGCGGTGAAGGCCCTGCGGGAAAAGGTGGGGGACGGCAGAGTGCTGCTGGCCCTCAGCGGCGGGGTGGATTCCTCCGTGGCGGCGGCCCTGCTGGCCGAGGCGGTGGGGGAGCAGCTCACCTGCGTGTTTGTGGACCACGGTCTCATGCGGAAGAACGAGGGAGACGAGGTGGAGGCTGCGTTCTCCAAGTGGGCCATGAACTTCATCCGGGTGGACGCGGAGGTGCGGTTCCTGGCCAAACTGGCCGGTGTGGATGAGCCGGAGCGGAAGCGGAAGATCATCGGCGAGGAATTCATCCGGGTGTTTGAGGAAGAGGCCAAAAAGGTGGGGGCCGTGGACTATCTGGCTCAGGGCACCATCTACCCAGACGTCATCGAATCCGGAGCGGGGAACGCCGCCGTCATCAAGAGCCACCACAATGTGGGCGGCCTGCCGGACTATGTGGATTTCAAGGAGATTGTGGAGCCGCTGCGGCTGTTGTTCAAGGACGAGGTGCGCCAGCTGGGCCGGGAGCTGGGCCTGCCGGAATATCTGGTCATGCGCCAGCCCTTCCCGGGGCCGGGACTGGCTATCCGGGTGATCGGCGACGTCACGAAAGAAAAGCTGGACCTGCTTCGGGAGGCGGACGCCATTTTCCGGGAAGAGATGGCCCGCACAGGCGAGGAGCGGCGTTTGAGCCAGTTTTTCGCCGCCCTGACCAATATGCGCTCGGTAGGGGTGATGGGAGACGGCCGGACATACGACTACGCCATCGCCCTGCGGGCGGTGGTCACCGACGATTTCATGACGGCGGATTGGGCGCGCATCCCCTATGAGCTGCTGGACCGGGTGAGCGTGCGCATTGTCAACGAGGTGAAGGGGGTCAACCGGGTGCTGTACGATATCACCTCCAAGCCCCCGGCGACGGTGGAATTTGAGTGAGTTTTTTTGTCGTAGGGCAATGTGATTTATCCTGTGCAGGGCACTAAACATCAGCCTCCGACATAGAAAAATAAGACCTTGCGTCTCACGGCGCAGGGTCTTATTTTTGTCCTTCG
>CAOKLO010000019.1 GCA_948469375.1 uncultured bacterium
CTCTTGCATTGCTCTGAACGGTATTTTGTTGTTGTCCTTGTGCGGGGGGACCCTTGAGATTCAAGGCTTTTTGGTTGCGGGGGCCGGATTTGAACCGACGACCTTCGGGTTATGAGCTGCGATCAGCGATGCTGGCGGCGGCTTTTTGGCGCTTTCGGGGCATATTCGCTCCAGAAAAGGATGCTTTCCGGCACTGTTCTCTCCATCACTTCCACCCGCTCCTTTCCCATTCTGGGTCAGAATCTAGGTCATCAACCCAATACGATTAAAGGATTGGCCAAGTTTACAAAGAGTTGAGTGGTGCAATTCTATGCCGCAAGATCCACTCCAGGATATCCTCATATTTTGCCCGTCCGCTGGCAGCATCAAGGCCCAATTGAGTCAGTTCTTCCTGAGTATAGCGCAGTGTCACGCCATTTAGCCTCAACAGCATGAGCATGGCCAGCATACCGACCCGCTTGTTGCCATCCACAAAAGCATGGTTGTTCACCAAAGCAAAGGTCAGCCGCGCTGCTTTTTCCTCAACGGTTGGATACTGTTCTGAATCCCCGAAGCCAGCATTGATGCCCAATACGGCAGATTCCAACAGTCCAGGGTCACGCAGCCCTGGTGTTCCGCCTGTTGCCTGCAGTAGCTTTCCGTGGATCAAAACGATTTCATCCACAGTCAAAACAATCATTTCGCCAGCTCCTGGAATGCATCCAGATTGTCTGAGATCATCTGATCAGCCATTGCCTCAATTCTATGCTTCCGCGCCGTGCGGGCGGATTGGATCTCTTCGTATTCTTCAAAATTGATAACAATGTAGCGGGGCCTGTTATTTTTCAAAATGACAGCCAGCCCTGCTTCATCTACTAAACGGGTCACCTTTGAAAAGTTTTGGTTGGCCTCCGTCATGGGAACCAACGCGCTGGTATTCACCATCATCGCTCTCACCTCATAAACAGTATACACCAAAGATAGGATAAAATCAACCTATTTAAGTATTTCATCACAGCAGATAAGAGGCAGGGGCAAAAGAACGATTTAAGGAATCGCTGATTTAATCGACGGAGGAAAAGGGATGTGATACAATAGGGAAAAGGGGGGCAGGAAATGAAACAGGAAAGTTTCAGCGATATGGAATACGGCTACCGGAAAAAGAAGACAAAGCGGGAAGAATTTCTGGAGATCATGGACGAGATCAACCCATGGGATGAATGGGTATCGCTGATCGTACCCCACTACCCCAGTGGGAAGCGTGGGCGTCCGCCCATTGAGATTGAAACCATACTGCGGATGTATCTGCTGCAATGCTGGTTCAGCCTGTCCGATGAAGGCGTGGAAGAGGCCATTTACGACAGTTATGCCATGCGCAAATTCATGGGGATTAACTTTTTGGAGCAGGATGTCCCGGATGCCACAACCCTGCTGCACTTCCGGCACCTGCTGGAGGACAAGGGCATCGGCAAGCTGTTTTTTGACGCCATCAACCGCTGCCTGGAGCGGGCTGGACGGATCATGCGTGGCGGCACCATCGTGGACGCCACGCTGATCAGCGCGCCCAGCTCCACAAAGAACGCGGAGAAAAAACGGGACCCGGAGATGCACTCGGTGAAGAAGGGGAACCAGTGGCATTTCGGTATGAAGTGCCACACCGGGGTGGATGCCGGGAGCGGCTTTATTCACACGGTAGAGGCCACCGCTGCCAATGTCCATGATGTCACTGTGGCGGCAAAACTTCTGCGGGAAGATGACGAAGTGGTCTACGGGGACAGCGCCTATCTCGGGATAGAGAAGCGGGACGAGATCAGAAACAGCCCTCAGCTTTCTGCCATCACATACCGTATCAACCGCAGACCGGGCCGGCTGCCCAAGGTTTCAGACAACGCCATTGACTGGGAGCGGTATATTGAAAACCAAAAATCGTCTGTGCGCTGTAAAGTAGAGCACCCCTACCGGATTGTGAAGAACATCTTCGGTTTCCGAAATGCCGTTTACAGGGGGTTGAGAAAGAACCTGAACCGCTTACACGTACTCTTTGCCAGCGTGAATCTGTATATGCTTGCCAGGGCGGGCGGCTCCCTATCCCCCGCTTAGGGTTTTTGCGCCCTTTTGGCGGGAGGGGTATGGTAAACGAGAATACCTCCCTCAAATATGCTTCTTCATTTAATGTTTGTCTTCACTTTTAATTATTTGCCGCCATTTTGCCTGCTTTAATCAGTGCTTCCTTAAGATAGGGGCTCCCCAAAATTTGGGGAAGAACTATATCAACAAGACGCATAGCAACAAATAAAAAGCATCTCGGCTTCCTCACGTCTTGTCCCAATCATATGAGGGTGTGTCCCACAATATTCCAGACGGGAAGCGCAAAAAAGGAAAGGATGCCCGGAGGAGAGGGCTTCGTAAGGAAGTCCTCTCCTCAGCTTGTCGAAAAAGTCTGCCGGATGGCAGACTTTTTCGACAGACTGGAAGGGCCGGTATCTCCGGCACTTTTCAGTCAATTAATTTTTCAAGTTTTTTAAATTATTCTTGACATTTGGGCCTCGGCGAATTGCCCAAAGCAGGCGCGGTATCCGCCCCGCTTTTGAAAACCAGACGGCACAGCGGGCCCTCTTTCATGAAGGAACCCGCTGTGCCGTCTGCCCGGAACGGACAGCTTATTCCATATGCTCCTTGTCCGCCGCCATCAGGATGGTCCAGACCTGATCAGCAACCAGCTCTCCGTGCTGGTTGGTGGTTTTGACACCGAATTTGATCACACCCCGGCCCGGCTTGCTGGTCAGCCGCTTTTCCAGCGGGATAAGCACGCAGGTAATGGTATCCCCAAACCGCACGGGGTGGGGGAACTTGAACTCGCAGCCCAGCAGGCCGATGTAGCTCCCGTCGAACATCCCGGTCTGGCAGACCAGGCCCGTGCTGATGATATAGGTCAGTGCGCCATAGGCGATGCGGGTGCCGTAGGGACTGTTTTTTGCGTACTCCTCGTTGGTATGCAGTGCGCTGAAATCCCCCGACAGCCCCGCGAAATTGACCACGTCGGCCTCGGTAATGGTGCGGGCCGGCGTGTAGTACTCCCTGCCCAGCTCAAAGTCGTCATAGAGCTTACCTTGAAATTCGTATCCCATTGTATTCGTCCTCCTTGATGTTTGATGGCGCTTATGATTACAGTTTTGCGTATTCCAGGGCGATGTTGGTAACCAGGCAGCCGGACTGGATCAGATCCTCCACCACCAGCGTCTCCTTCACTGTGTGGTTGCCCGAGTAGCCGGTGGACAAGCCCACCAGCTCGATGCCAGCCCGGCTGAGCAGGTTGGCGTCGAAACCGCCGGCTCCGTCCTCCACCGACGCGCGCAGCTTCATCTGCCCCAGGGCCCGCTGGGCCAGGCGCACGCAGTCGCTGCTGTCCCGGGTGAGGAAGGCGGGATAGTCCAGGATATCCTTGGTTTCAATGCGGCAGCCAGTCTCCTGAGCCACCTGGGCGGCCACTGTGTGGAATTTTTTGATATAGGCGGCCAGCTTGTCGTTGTCCCGACTCATGGCGAAAGCCTTCGCCTCCACATGGCCCGGAATGGTATTGCAGGGGGTGGGCGAGTTCAGATAGGACCAGTTGATTACCGTGGCCTCGTCCACCCGACCGTCCTCAATGTGGGAGAGCACCTTGACCGCCGCGTTCAGCGCGCTTTTGCCCCGCTCGGGATAGGCCGCGTGGGCCTCCTCCCCGTAGACCTCCAGGAACAGCTGGGCCTTGCCCATGGCGGAGCGCAGAATCCGCCCGATGCGCCCGGGGGAGTCCAGCACATAGCCGATTCTGGACTGGATCACGCTGGTGTCGAAGTGGTAGCTGCCCCGCAGGCCGATCTCCTCACAGACGCTGAAAAGCACCTCGATTCTGGGGTGCTTCTCCCCGGAGCGGACCAGCCGGCGCATTCCGTCCAGAACGGCGGCTACGCCGGACAGATCGTCCGCCGCCAGGATGGTGGTGCCGTCGGAGACCAGATTGTCCCCCTCGAAGCGGGGCTGAATGCCCAGGCCGTTCTGGACCCGGTCCAGATGGGCGCAGAACAGGATGGAGCCGTCCAGCTGCCCCTCCAGCACAGCAAGGACGTTGCCCGTGGTGGCCCCCTCGATGTGCTTGGCCGCGCCGTCCTCCGTCACGGTGAACCCCATGGCGGCCAGCTCGCCCTTCACATAGTCGGCCAGCTCCCGCTCCTGCCGGGACGCGGTGTCGATTTTGGCCATACGGATGAATTCTTCCACGATAGGAGTATTGTTCATAGTTACGCCTCCTTCAAAATAGTGTGCAGCACTCCAGGCGCCGGATCAAATCACGCCGTCCCGCTTCAGCTGGGCCAGCCGCTCCTGAGACAGGCCCAGGCCGCCGTAGATTTCTTCGTTGTGCTCCCCCTGATGGGGGCAGCCCATGCGGACCTGTCCCGGCGTTTTGGAGAGCTTCACCGGAATGCCCTGCATCTGATAGCGGCCCATCCCCTCGTATTCCATGTCCACCACCATCTCCCGGTGGCGCAGCTGCTCATCCTCCATCGCCTCTCCCACGGTGAGCACAGAGGCAAAGGCCAGCTTATGAGTCAGAAAGACCTGTTCGATCTCCGCCCGGGTGTGCGCCAGCGTCCACCTCTCAATGTAGGGAGAGAGCTCGTCGGCGTTTTCCACCCGATGCTCGTTGGTGTCGAACCTGGGATCCTCCGCCAGCTCCGGGCGCTCAATGGCCTGGGCGAAGGGCCGCCAGTCGTTCACCGTGGACACGCCCAGGATACAGTACCCGTCTTTGGCCTGAAAGATGTCGTAGGGATAGGCGGACAGGTCCCGGCAGCCGATGCGCCCCGGGTCCACCCCCATCAGGGACTTCTGGATCACGCCCTGCATAATCAGGTGGAACAGGGAGTCGGTCATGGAGATGTCGATGTACTGCCCCTCGCCGGTGCGCTCACGGTGGAACAGGGCATAGAGGATGCCCTGGGTCAGGAACATGCCTGCCACGCTGTCGCCGAAGGCCACGCCGGAGGCCGTGGGCTTCCCGTTCGGATAACCCGTGACGTGCATCAGGCCGCTGGAGGCCTCGGCGATATTGGAATAAGCGGCGTTGGTGGACTTGGGTCCGGTTTGGCCGAAGCCGGACAGGGAGGCCATGATAATGTCGGGCTTCACCGCGCACAGCGCCTCATAGCCGCAGCCCAGACGCTTTGCTACCCCGGGGCGGAAGTTTTCAACCACCACGTCCGCGGTTTTGACCAGCTCATAGAGGAGCGCCCGGCCCTCTTCCGCCTTTAAATTCAGCGTGACGCTCTTCTTGTTGCGGTTCATGTTCAGAAATTGGATGCTCTGGCCATTGTGGAGCGGCGACCAGGTGCGGGAGGGATCGCCAATGGAGGTATTCTCCACCTTGATGACCTCAGCGCCAAAGTCGGCCAGCTGCATGGTCCCGATGGGGGCCGAGTAGGCTGTGCTCAGGTCAATGACGCGGATACCCTCTAACGGTAAATTAGGCATGGGGGATTCTCCTTTCGAGAAAATTGTGGTATATTACAAGGGAACGGCTCTAAATTCAATGGAAGGATGTGGGGTAGATGGAACTGGCTCAGCTGCGGTACTTTTGCTCTGTGGCAAAATGCCAGAATATGTCGAAGGCCTCCAGCGAGCTGTATGTGACCCAGCCCACGCTGAGTCAAAGCGTCAAGCGCCTGGAATCGGAGCTGGGATGTTCGCTGTTTGACCGCTACGGAAAGAGCATCGTGCTCAACAGGCAGGGAAAGATCGTGCTGCACTACGCCGATCAAGTCCTGGGCCTGCTCAGTGAGATGGAAAAGGAGCTTGCCGACCTGTCCGCAGACAGCGCCACGGCGGTGTCCATCTCCATCAACACCAGCAGCAAGCTGCTGACTCGGATTCTGCCCGCCTTCCGGCGGATCCATCCAAACATCCGCTTTTATGTGGAACAGAACGACTCCAGTCTGCCTGACAAGGACGACTATGACATCTGCATCAACTGCGCACAGGAGCCCCCTCTGGTAGACAATACGAAGACCATTCTGCGCGAGCGGGTGCTGCTGGCCATCCCGCAGGGGCACCCGTTGGCCGGTCTGGAGGAGATCCCCATGGCCGCGCTGGAGCTGGAGAGCTTCATCCAGGTCGCGGGGAAGGACCTGGCCCATCAGCTGCGTCGCTGCTGCGAGACCGCCGGGTTTGAGCCCATCATCGCGTTCAACTGCGACTATCCCTCTGTGGCGGTGGACTTTGTGGAGATGGGGCTGGGGCTGACATTATTCCCTGAGATCTCCTGGGCCTCCGCGATGGCGCCCAATCTGGTTCTGCGCCCCATTCAGGATGTGTTCCCAACCCGGTATATTTCGGTGTCCTGGCGGAAAAACACCTATCTGTCCGCCAACGCCAGACTTTTTTTGGATTTTTTCATCGACTATATGCAGGCCCACTATCCGCAGTACGCGCTGGACTAGCCCAGCCCCGCCAGCAGCTGGACCGTCAGGGCCACCGACAGCAGGGCCACGGGATAGGCCGCGGCGTATCCCGACGCCACGTCGTCGGTGCCCGCTGCCTGGACCAGTGCGCCCAGCGCGGGGGTGCTGGTCATCCCGCCGCACACGGTGGACAGGGCGGACAGCACATCCATATGGAACAGCCGCAGCGCGGCCAGCAGGCCCACAGCCATGGGGAGCAGCGTCATGGCCGCCCCCCAGAGGAACAGCCCGATCCCATAGCTGTTCAGGATCTCCAGAAAACCGCTGCCCGCTCGGGCGCCCGCGCCGGCCAGAAACAGCGCCAGCCCCAGCTCCCGGACCACGCTCAGCGTGACTTTGGGGCACTCCAGCCGGAGGGGGCCGACGCGCCGCAGATGGCCCAACGCCAGTCCAACCACCAGCGGGCCCCCGGCAGTTCCCAAGGAGAGGCCACCCCCGCCGGGCAGCGGCAGAGTGACCTTGCCCAACAGCAAGCCCAGAAGGGCCGCCAGCGCCAGGGCAAAGATCCCATGCCCGTCGATGGCTATGGTGCCCGCCTCCCGTCTCTGCTCACCCATGGACGGTCTTCTGTCCACGGAACCGATGGGGAGCAGCCTTGGAACGATTTGAACAAACAAGACCACGCCCACCACCCCGAAGGGATAGGCCACGCCGTACCCGGCGGTGGGCAGGATGTCCCCGGTCAGCTCCGAGGCCATGGCCAGCCCCGGCGTACTGGTCAGCGCGCCCGTCATCATCCCCACCGCCAGACCCGTGGGGATGCCCGCGGCGATGGATGCCGCGCACACCAGCCCGCCCACGGCCACGATCATCGCGCCGGTAAGCAGAAAGCCCTGGGCGGAGCTTTTGAGGCGGCCGAGGAACTCCGGGCCGGAGATCATCCCCACAGCTGTGGTGAAGCACACCAGACCAAACTCTTGGAGCACGGCGGGCAGCTCCACGCCGAGGTGCCCAAGAACCAGGGCCCCCAGCAGCACGCCGGAGGTGCCGAAGCTGATGCCCCTCACCCGGACCGCGCCCACGGCGTAGCCCAGGATCAGGGTGAGCAGCAGAAAAAATACCGCTGACATAACCGATGAAGCTGGCCCGGCTCAGGCCTCGGGCTTGCTCTTCCTGTTTTGGAGCGTGAACACGCCGCGGGAGACAAACATGCCGATGATAACCACCAGCAGGGTGATCCACACCGTGGAGAGGCCTGCCGCCTTCAGCACGATATAAACGATGAAGCCGGAGATGATGAGGGGCAGGTTGCTTTTCAGATTCTTCATGGCGTAGTCCACCACGATAGCGCCGAAGATGGCGGGGGCGATATAGCTGAACGCCGACGTGACGCTCTCAGGCAGGATGGAGATGAGCCCGCTGCCGATGACGGTGATAACGCTCAGGAACACCACCGTGACGATGTTGGTGGTGGCCGCAGCCATGGTGGACAGCACATTGCCCTCCGGGGTGCCCGCCTCGATGTCGGCAGTCTTCTGCGCGGCGCTGATGGCGGGCATACGCAGGTCGGCCACATTGCCGGTGGTCCAGCTCAGGCAGGAGGCACCGATGCCCAGTGCAGGATAGAAGGTGATGGGCTGCACCAGCCAGCCCACCGCGAAGGAGGCCGCCATCATACTGAACAGAGAGGCGATGTCGGCGCCGGTGGGAATCACGCCGTAGGCAAAATAGAGGTACAGAGCGGGCAGGAAGCTCGCGACCACTGCGGCGGCCATGGTGGCCAGACCCATACGCAGGCATTTTTTATCAAACATAGTAAAACCTCCCTTTCGTCAGGCCGCGATTGCCGCCGCCACGGCTCCCACAATGATCGAGATGCCGAGGGACAACTCCTGCAGCCGTTTGTTGGACCCGAACAGCTTGTTTAGGATCAGCATGGAAACGCCGCCGCCCACCGCCGCGATGATAACCGGAGGGGTCTTGCCGTAGACCTGGTTGATCAGCAGGTAGGAGAACAGGCTGACCAGGCAGCCGCCCATCAGCATTTTGATCCACTTGGGGTTGAATTTCTCGTTCAGTGTTTTGGTCACCGCGCTGCCGGCCACGATCATGATCATCGCGCCGATGAGCCACCCGGCCACATCAATGCCCTGGGCCCAGACGGCATAGGATATATTCTGCAGCTCCCACTCCGGGGTCCCCGCCTCGGCGGTCACCATGTCGCCCACCATGGAGGCGATGGCCAGCTCGGTGCGGCCGGAGCCCACGTCGTTCATCCGCATCCAGGCGGTGGGGCCGCCCAGCGAGGCCATCAGCGTGATGAGCATGATGGACAGGGCCACGGTGGGGCCGATGGCGGCCACCACGGCGGATCGCCTGGCTTCCTTTTGCTTCTCCTTGGGGATGCCCAGCTCATCGGCTTCCTTTTTGGCTGTTCTCATAAACAGAACCGCCTGGACTACGATTACCAGAACCATGACGCCGGACGCGATCCACATGCCGGGGCTGTTTTTGATTTGAGAAATGTCCATGATGTTTCCTCCCTTTTATGTTTGGCTGTTGTTTGTGTATTGCCTTCTCTTTGGGGCTCGTCCCGTCAATAAACTAACATATTTGGTCATTTTGTTCAATACATTACGAAAAAAACGTTATTGATTATACGAATTAACTAATTAATGGGTGTTATATACCGGCCTCGCGCGGTCCGCCGACGGGCAGAGCAAAAAACTGGCAGCACATCATGCTGCCAGTTTTCCCGGTTTTATGGAATTGTATCGGCGCCCTTGTCAGGGGGCCGCGCCGGGGCCGGTCAGGAGGGTGCGCAGCTGCGCGCGGCTGCTGACGCAGGCCTTAGCAAAGATATTGGCCAGGTGCTTGTTCAGTGTAGAGGGAGCGATATGGAGCGTCTCGCAAATGGGGCCGGTATCCAGCCCCCCGCAGACGAGGGCGGCCACCTCCGTCTCCCGGGGCGTCAGGCCGAGACGCGATGCCCGCAGGCGCAGATCCGGGACAGGCGCCGGACCACTTCCCCGGCCCAGCTGGTAGAAACAGTTTTCAAGGGGCTCCCGGAGCACCTCCAGCACAAGCAGATCCCGCCTGCCGAAATCCGGCTCCCGCCGGCTGCGGAAAAAGCCCATCAGCGCCTGGGGCTCGTCCTGCCGGACGGCGGCGAGGAAGAGTCCCCAATAGATGTCGCGGGGCGCCCAGATCTCCTGGTAGACCCGGCTTGACTCCCACTGGTCCAGCGGGACCAGCTCCGATTGCTGAAAGATTGAGCTGTTAGGGGCCATGATAAACTCCGTCCAGCGGGGATAGTTCGCGTTGAGAAACCAGGAGAGGTTCTGTCCCGCCTGACTGCATACGGGGTCGGACAGCGCCGCGCGGCCGCTCTCCCGACGGGTGCGGAAGCAGATGCCCAAATCAAAGGGTACCAGCGTCCCGACCTGCTGGAAGACCGTGGCGCACAGCGTCTCATAGCTCCCACAGCAGTAAAGCCGGGAAACCAGCTGGACCAGGAACTTCCATTCATATTCCCTCAGCATCCGCCCACACCGTCCTTTGGCATTACATTATAAAGGCTTCGGCCGGAAGAAGTCAAGCGATTCCCTGCAGGCTCTCATCAGCGTTTGTAGGTGTTACAATGATATATAACAAGAAAGGATAAAAGGGTAGCGAATAGGAAGGACCTGTGTTACGGTAAAGTTGCTCAGACCAAACTGAGAGGCAAGTATCACCTATTCGCTATGGATAAGATAACACAAACAGCTCGGTATAGGCAATCCCTAATTTTGTATGCAGAGAAACACGGCGTGACAAAGGCGGCCATCCGCTACCATACCAACCGGCAGTATATCTACCGCTAGCGCAAACGGTACGATGGGACATTAAGCTCCCTGGAGGATCGCTCTCACCGTCCCCGCAGTCATCCAAACCAGCACCAGCCTGAGGAGATCAAGCTCATCCGGGATATGCGTCGCCGGAATCCCGGTGCCGGTCTGGTCATTTTCTGGGTGAAGCTGCGGTAGCGGGGCTATACACGCTCCATCTCCGGCCTGTATCGGTTCCTGCGCAGGAGCGGCCAGATGGCGGCGAAGCTGCCCAACCCCAAGTACATCCCAAAGCCCTACGAGCAGATGAGTTATCCTGGCCAGCGGGTCCAGATCGACGTCAAGTTTGTTCCCAAGAGCTGTCTTGTGGGCGAGGCCGCCCAGGAGGGGGGCTATTATCAGTACACTTTTCTGGATGAATAAAGCCGGTTTAGCTATTTAGAAGCATTTCAGGAGCACAGCACCTATTCTTCCGCCCAATTTATCCGGAACTGTGTCAGGAAATTCCCCTTTGCCATCGAATGTGTCCAGACGGACAACGGTTCCGAATTTACCAACAGACTAAACTCTTCCGCCACGAAAAAGCTGACCCTTTTTGAAAAGATTCTGGCACAGCTGGGAATCCGGCATAAGCTGATTCGTCCTTTCACTCCAAGGCACAACGGTAAAGTGGAGCGCAGCCACCGCAAAGACAATGAGGAGTTTTATGCTTCCCATAAGTTCTTTTCTTTCCATGATTTTCAAAAGCAGCTCGCCCTAAGACAGCGTCAATATAACGCTTCCCCATGCGTCCCCTCGCCTGGTGTTCTCCTAACCAAGTCCTTTCCGATTTTGTTTCACATCATTGACAAACCTACATTCCCTGCAGGCTCTCATCAGCGTTATGTAGGGATCGCCGCTTTTTTGGGGGGCTCTACATAATTTTAGGTAGAAAAAGCGTTGAAAACAGCCATTCACAGCGGGTCTGTCTTTGCCTATAATTAATACTAGGTATCCTGCTTACAGCTGCAAAACAGAAAGGAGCTTGTTCTACCATGTTTTTTACCGAAGAGCATCAGGCAATGCGTGAAATGGCCCGTGACTTTGCCCAGCGATCCCTGGTCCCGGTCGCCGCAGAGATTGACCGAACCGGGCAGTTCCCCCAGTCCCTCATCGACACTATGGCGGAGATGGGGCTTTTGGGTATGAAGATTCCCGAGGAGTACGGCGGCGCGGGGATGGACACCAGGGCCTATGCCCTCACCATGGAGGAGATTGCCCGCAAATGCGCGGTGGCCAGCGTTTACGTCTCCTCCACCAATTCCCTGAGCATCGCCCCGTTGTTGCTGGCCGGAAGCGAGGAGCAGAAGCGGCGGTACCTGCCCGGCGTCGTCACCGGGGAACGGTTCATCGCCTTCGCCCTCACCGAGCCCGGTGCGGGCAGCGACGCGGGCGGCATAAAAACCACCGCGGTGAAGGAGGGGGACGGCTACGTCCTGAACGGACGCAAATGCTTTATCACTGGCGCGCCCATCGCCCAGACCGCCGTGGTGTTCGCCAAGACCTCTCCGGAGAAGGGAACCCGTGGCATCACTACCTTCCTGGTGGATATGAGCGCTCCAGGGGTTTCCTGCGGCAAGCACGAGGAGAAAATGGGCATCGTGGGCCTGCCCACCAGTGATCTGGCGTTGGAGGATGTGCGGGTCTCCGAACAGGATATCCTGGGCCAGGTGGATATGGGCTTCGTCACCGCTATGAAAACCCTGTCTTTGGGCCGGGTGGGTATCGCCGCCCAAGGTGTGGGCATCGCTCAGGGCGCCATGGACGAGGCTGTCAGCTATCTCAAGCAGCGTAGGCAGTTCGGCCAGCCTCTGGCCACATTCCAGGGGCTCCAGTTCATGCTGGCGGAAATGGAAACCAAGCTGAACGCCGCCCGTATGCTCACCTACCACGCAGCCTGGAAGCTGGACCAGGGGGAAAACGCCGACAAGGAGGCCTCCATGGCAAAGTATTTCTCCGCCGAGGCGGCCGTGGATATTGTCAACAAGGCGCTCCAGATGCATGGTGGCTACGGCTACTCCAAGGAGTACACCATTGAACGGCTGTACCGAGACGCGCGCATCCTGCCCATCTATGAGGGAACCTCCCAGGTGCAGCAGCTTATCATCGCCAGACAGCTTTTGAAAACTTGACCGCCCGTATTTTGGGAACATTGGATGATATGTGGTCGAGGACAGAATGGTTGTGGATTTCGGTGTGCTCAGCGGCGTAATCTAAGCGCTGCGGACAGTGGTGCTGGCGGCGGCTTTTTGGCGTTTTTGGGGTGTGTTCGCTCCAGAGGGAGATGCTTTCCGGTACTGTTCTCTCCACGGTCTCCATCCGCTCCGTTCCCATTCTGGGTCTGAATCTGGGTCAGAGCGGATGTGCTGGCCTGTGTCTGCCCACCGTCTTGCGGAGAGGGGGCACCCCAGAATCTACGGGGGAACTATATCAACAAAACGCATAGCAACAAATAAAAGACGCCACAGGAATACGAAAATTCTTAGAAAGGTTCAATTCGATGGAAAGTGAAACAGGAAAAATCTACTACGCCGTAATCAGAACGGGATTCTCCATCGAAAGCGATTTTACCTCAAAAGTTTCGGGGAGTCAACGCCAGGGCGCAGATTCTCTGCCAATCTTCTCTCCGCCATGTCCTCAACTCCTTGCCCAAAAAACAGACCGAAGCCGTAAACCCCCGTGTTGGCCCCTGTGAGGGCTTGTGTGCCCTTCCTGCAGGTCGGGTGGCACCCGTGCACCTCCAAGAGAACGAAACACAGTGTTGGGGCCTTTGTGAGCAAATGTGGCAGAGGACGGTTTCTGCCTTGGGGTGTGAAGGGTAGCGCAGACGGGGATGCCGGGCATCCGGCGAATACCCAGGGCAAGGGCAGCCCAGATGGCGGATTTGAGGGCGAAGGGAAAAAGCAGGATAAAAGCCGGGCGTCACAAGTGACACCCGGCAGGTCACAGCGGCCCGCAGTGCGGACCGCTTTCAGGGCTTTTACAGGTCGGGGCAAGGATTCCGGAAACTATTTGGAGAATTTGGCGGGTGTCCGCTTTTGGGGTCATTTCAGAGAGGAAAATCACGAGTTGGCGTCAGCGTTCTTCAAAACCTTACAGCCCCAACGGTTTGAGGCGGGGTCTAATGCGGTTCCAGGGCAGTTTTTGGCGCAAAAATCAGCATCAAGAAGGGGTTGCCGCCGCATTCAAGATTTGCTGCACTGAAAACAAAGAAAGACCACTGTCTTCGAAGGATGCGAATTGCACCAGCGTATACAAAGAGAAAGCTCACCAGCACTGAAGAAAAAATATGTGTCTGAACTGATAATTCTCTCTGATTTCAGTAGCTTTCCCCGCCAGGGTGTGGTATGGTGTGTCGCTACCGAAGGAGGCGAGAAAAGTGCGGAAAACACTGAAGGATTTTTACTACGGGAACCTCACACCAGGAGAGCAGGAGATGATCCCGGGCTCAGAACTCAAGCGGGCTATAACCAGGGTCACCAGATGTGAACAACAGCTCACTGAACGGCTGAGTGAGCCCGAACAAGTTCTGCTCAACGAATTAGTCAGCGCCCAGCATATCGCGGACAGCATCACAGCGGAGGAAAATTTCATTCTGGGTTTCCGGTTGGGCATCCGAATGATGGCTGAGTGCATGGACGACGGCGATGGCAGTATTCGGGAGGTGGCTGATCATGGGTAAGCGTCGGGCCAACGGAGAAGGGAACATCCGCAAACGCAGCGACGGCCGCTGGGAGGGCCGCTACACAGCGGGCCGTGACCCGAATACTGGCAAAGCAATCTACAAAAATGTCCTCGCCAAGACCCAGAAAGAGTGCAAGGAGAAACTGAAGCGGGCCATTGAGGAAAACGCCAAGGTAGACGCCATCCGGGCCGAGCAGTATACCGTGGGCCAGTGGATGGATGTGTGGTTCGAAAACTGCGCGAAAATCAAAGTTCGGCCCTCGTCCCACAAGACCTATCGGGGCTATATCGACAACCACATCAAGCCCGGCATCGGCAAAATCCCATTGAGCAAATTATCTTCTCTGGATTTACAGAAGCTCTACAAAAAACTGCTGAGCAGTGGCAGAGTGGAGCGGATCGAATTCAAAAGCCAGCCCAAGGGTCTCAGCGCCAAAACGGTGCGAAACATCAACCAGGTAATCTCCTCCGCCATGGATTTTGCCATTGATCAGAAGCTGATCACGGCCAACCCCACGGACGGCTGTGCTTTGCCCAAGCTGGAGCACCGGGAGATGAAAACTCTCCCCGCCGAGCAGCTGGCAGCCTTCCTCCACGAAGCCAAAGAGAGCGGCGTGTATGAGATGTACTACATTGAACTGGCTACCGGCCTGCGCCGGGGTGAGCTGCTGGGCCTCAAATGGGAGGACATCGACTGGGAGAACGGCACGATTCAGGTGCGCCGCCAGATCGCCCGGATCGACGGCGAAGTGGTAGAGGCCCCGCTCAAGACGAAAAACTCTTACCGCAGCGTGTCTATCGCACAGGACGCAGTGGAGATTCTCAAAGTGCAGCAGGGGAAAACCAACAGCGAGTATGTGTTCCCCTCGCCCACAGGCGGCCCTATTTCGCCGGACAGCGTACTCAATATGCTCCACCGGGTGCTGAAACGGGCGGGCCTTCCGAAAATCCGCTTCCACGATATGAGACATACGTTCGCCACAGTAGCGTTGCAAAATGGCGTGGATATCAAGACCGTTTCCGGGATGCTGGGTCACTACAGCGCGGGGTTCACGCTGGACACCTATGCCCATGTGACCACCCAGGCACAGCGTCAGGCGGCGGATACCATGGCGAATATCCTCTCCAGTGCTGTTGAGAACTAAAGAATCGTTTCCCCGTATGGGTCAGCGCTTGGGTCAAAGCGCTGACCCATTTTTTGACCCAGATTATTTTCAGAGAAAAGCGAAGAAAAGGCCCTGAAATCTTGCGATTTCAGGGCCTTTTTGGTTGCGGGGGCCGGATTTGAACCGACGACCTTCGGGTTATGAGCCCGATGAGCTACCAGACTGCTCCACCCCGCGATGTTCAGTTTTCGCGGTTCCCAGAATTGAACTGGGGGTCTGGTGGCTCTCTTAGTTATGAGCCCGATGAGCTACCAGACTGCTCCACCCCGCGATATAAAATTTGGTGCCGGAGACCGGGGTCGAACCGGCACGGGATCACTCCCACGGGATTTTAAGTCCCGGGCGTCTACCAATTCCGCCACTCCGGCGTACCGGATCTTGAAAGCTAGATAATGATAGCACGTTTTTCCTCCTGTGTCAACCCCTAATTTCATATTTATATTGTTCTTTTTTTGTCAAACCCTGGTACTTGACGGCAGGGCAAAAATGTGCCAAACTGTTATTATCTAGGAGGTGCTGCCCATGCATGACGAGCTGACACAAAAGGACATTGAATTAATGCGCCAGGAGCTGGATTACCGCCGGACTGTGTTGCGCCCTAAGCTGATTGAGGATGTGCAGACCGCCCGGGCTTTCGGCGACTTAAGTGAAAATTTTGAATACAAAGCCGCCAAACGGGACAAGAACCGAAATGACAGCCGCTGCCGTTACCTGGAAAACATGATCAAAACCGCAGTGGTCATCTCAGATCAGTCTAAAGAGGGCGTCGTAGGGCTGTACGATAAAGTGACCTTCTATGTGGAGGAGGACGGCGAAACCGTCACCTGCCAGATCGTCACCACCATGCGCCAGGATGCGCTGAAAAACCTCATCAGCAAGGAATCCCCTGTGGGCAGGGCGGTGCTGGGCCGCCGGGTGGGGGACCGGGCGACCGTACAGGTCAACGACAGCTACAGCTACGACGTAATCATCCAGGCCATTGAGCCTGGGGAGGATACCGGAGAGGCGCCCCTGATCGGTTTTTGACGCAAGGGCCGGCTGGGCCGGAGGCATGATCCCATATGTTTATGAGAAAAAGGAGATGGAGCGATATGCGCCGCACCACCCCCCGTTATGCGAACCTGCTGCCCGCGTCGGCCCTGTTTGGACTGGCGCTGGTGGTTTTCGGCCTGTTTCAGTCGCCCTTGGCTGAGATCACGTCCGGCCTGTATACCATTGTCACGGAGGAGGACGTGCTGATTACCGACTATATTGCCGTGGCAGGTATCGGCGCGGCCTTTGTCAACGCGGGGCTGGTCACGCTGGTGAGCACGGCCGCGCTGTGGATCTGGGACGAGTCCCCCAACGGCGCCACCATGGTCACCATTGGACTGATGTCCGGCTTCTCCCTGCTGGGGAAAAATATTGTAAACATGTGGCCCTTTTTCTTTGGAACCGTGCTCTATGCCCTGGTGAAGCGGGAAAGCTTTTCTAAGCATGTGAACTTGGCCTTGCGGGGCACCGCCCTGGGCCCCATCGTCAGCTTTATGGCGGTGGAGGCCAGCCCTTGGCTGGGGCTGGTCGTGGGATTGCTGATCGGCTTTCTGCTGCCTCCCGTGGCGGAATACGCCCACCGGGTACAAAACGGCATGAACCTGTACAGCGTGGGCTTTTCCTGCGGCCTGCTGGCCATGATGATGGTGCCCGCCTTCAAGGCCTTCGGCCTGAGTCCCACCCCCGCCTCCTACTGGTCTACCGGCAATAACCTAAAGCTGGGGGCGGCGCTGACGGCGGTCTGCCTGGTTTTCATTATCGCCGGAGTGACCCAGGGACCGAAACGGGTGCTGAAGAAATACTGGGCGCTGCTGCGCACCTCCGGCCGGGGGCCCAGCGACTATGTGCGTACCTTTACCACCGGTCCGCTGCTGGTGAACATGGGGGTGAACGGCCTGATCGGCACCGGGTATATTCTGCTCACCGGCGGCGACCTGAACGGCGCCACCATCGGGGCTATTTTCACCATCATCGGCTTCTCTGGATACGGCAAGCACGCCTTCAACATCGTGCCCGTCATGGCGGGGGTGCTGCTGGGCAGCCTGACCAACCATGTGGACCCCAACAGCAGCTCCCTCCAGCTGGCGGGGCTGTTCGGGACGACGCTGGCCCCCTTTGCGGGCGTGTTCGGCTGGCCCTTCGGCGTGTTGGCGGGGCTGATCCACTCGTCGGTGGTGCTCCACGCCGGACTGCCGCTGGAGGGGATGAACCTCTACAACAACGGCTTTTCCGGCGGTCTGGTTGCCATTGTGCTCTATCCCATCCTCTCCTCCCTGGTGAAGAGCCGGCGGCCTGTGCTGCTGGAGGAGGATCTGTATGCCATGTTCGCCTCGGACGCTCCCCAGCGTCCGGAGGAGCTGCCCGGCAAGGAGCGGCGGCTCAAGGACAGGCGGTCCGGCCGGGACAGGCGGTCCGGCGAGGGAGTGTGGAACGGCGAGGAGCGCCGGTCCGGCCACAGCAGACGGGCCGAAGGGGAGCGGCGGTCCGGGAAACAGGAATAGGAAGAGCAAAGCCCCGGCCAAATGGCCGGGGCTTTCTTACTACATTTGGAACAGGATGCCCGCCAGCGCGGCAAGCCCAATAAAGCAGATGGGGTGCAGCTTTTTCAGCGGCGAGAACTTTACCAGCACAAAGATGACAACAGCCAGTATAATGGCGGGCCAGTAGAACGGCTCATACTTGGGCACCACCAAGCCGGGGGCCATCTCCGGCCCGGCAACCTCATGGAACATCAGCGCGATTTTTGCCACCTGGAGGAGCGCCGCAGTAATGAGGGCCACCGACGCCGCCCGCAGGCCGTAGAACACCGCGTCCACCGCCTTGGACTGGCGGAACTTGTCCAGGAACCCGGCGATGATGAGGATGATCACGATGGAGGAGGACACCAGCCCCAGGGTGGCCGCCACCCCTCCGGGGATCCCGGCGGTGTGGAAGCCCACATAGGTGGCCATGTTCACCCCCATGGGGCCGGGGGTGGACTCGGAGATGGCGATCATGTCCGCCAGCTGGCCGGAGGTGAACCAGCCGGTGCGCTCCCCCAGGTCGGTGAGGAAGGGGATGGTGGCAAGGCCCCCGCCCACGGAGAACAGCCCCACCCGGCAGAATTCCAGGAACAGTTGGATCAGTGTCATCCCTTCAGCCCTCCCTTCGCCCACCGGACGCACAGCCCCGCCGCGCCCGCGGCGACCACCAGGAACACCGGGGACATCACGAAGCCCAGCGCCTGCCCCAGGGCGCCTTGGGGCAGGGAGAAGAAGGTGCCGTATCCGGCCAGGACCAGCACCACGGCGTAGATGATCCGGGTGGGCCAGTCGATGACGGCGTTTTTGAACAGCTTGATCACGCTGGACGCGATGAGGGCCACCACACCGGCCCGTACGCCGTTGAAGGCGTGGACCACAACGTCCAGGTGCATGAAGTTTTGCAAAAAGGCGGCGATCACCATGATGATGACCAGGGAGGGGAACACCAGCCCCAAGGTGGCGACGATCCCCCCGGCGACGCCCCCCTGGCTGCGGCCCACAAAGGTGGAGGTGTTCACCGCGATGATGCCGGGAGTACACTGGCCCACGGCGTAGTAGTCGGCCAGCTCGGTTTCCGTGGCCCACTTTTTGTTTTCCACCAGCTCCCGCTGAAGGATGGGAAGCATGGCGTAGCCGCCGCCGAAGGTGCACGCCCCGATACGGGCGAAGGTGAGGAACAGATCAACGAGGATGTTCATATCACAGACCCTCCAATTCGTCCAGCCACAGCCTGGCCACGGCATCGGACGGCATCCTCCAGTCCCCTCTGGGGCTCAGCGCCATCGAGCCCACCTTGGGCCCGTCGGGCAGGCAGGAGCGCTTGAACTGCTGGGAGAAGAACCGGCGGTAGAAGTTCTTCAGCCATTTCAGCAGGGTGTCCCGATCGTAGCGCCCGTCGAAGGCACGGATGGCAAGGCGAAGGACTTTGCGGGGCGGGAAGCCCCAGCGGACGGCGTAGTACAGATAGAAGTCGTGGAGCTCATAGGGGCCCACCAGGTCCTCGGTCTTTTGGGCGATCTCCCCGTCCTTGGGGGGGAGCAGCTCGGGGGAGACGGGGGTGTCCAGGATGTCCCGGAGCACGTTCCCGATGCGCCCGCCCAGGCGGTCCGCCTCATAAGCCACCAAATGGCGCACCAGCGTCTTGGGGATGGAGGCGTTGACGGCGTACATGGACATATGGTCCCCGTTGTAGGTGGCCCAGCCCAGGGCCAGCTCGGACAGGTCCCCGGTGCCGATGACCAGGCCCCCCCGCTGGTTGGCCAGATCCATGAGCACCTGGGTGCGCTCCCGGGCCTGGGCGTTCTCGAAGGTGACGCTGTGGTCCTCCATGGACTGGCCGATGTCGGCGAAGTGCTGCTCCACCGCCTTGCCGATGTTGACCTCCCGGAAGTCCGCGCCCAGCTCGATGGCAAGGACCTCCGCATTCGAGCGGGTGCGCTTGGTGGTGCCGAAGCAGGGCATGGTGACAGCCAAAATGCCTTTCCGGTCCCGGCCCAGCATATCGAAGGCTTTGGCGGTGATGAGGATGGCCAGGGTGGAGTCCAGCCCGCCGCTCAGCCCCACCACGGCGCAGGAGGAATTGGTGTGCTCCAGCCGCTTCTTGAGGCCCAGGGCGGCGATGGTGAGGATCTCCTCGCACCGCTCCGCCCGGTCCCCCGCGTCCGATGGGAGGAAGGGGGTGGGGGAGATGGGGCGGGTGAGGACAGTCTCCTCCCGGTCAAATTTGCAATAGTCCCAGAAAACATACCCCTCGCTGGGCGGGAAGGTGTAGGTGTTCATCCGCCTGCGTTCATAGGCCAGCCGCTCCACGTCGATCTCGCTGACGGTCAGCCCGGTGCTGAACCGCTGTTCCGCCAAAATCGCCCCGTTTTCCGCGATGACGTTGTGCCCCGCGAACACCAGGTCGGTGGAGGACTCCCCCTCCCCCGCGTCGGCGTAGACGTAGGCACAGCACAGCCGCCCGGATTGCCCCGTCACCAACGAGCGGCGGTAGTCCGCCTTGCCCGCCACCTCATCGGAGGCGGACAGGTTCAAAATAAGGGTAGCCCCCTCCGCCGCAAGCCGGACGGAGGGCGGCACCGGGGCCCACAGATCCTCGCAGATCTCTACGCCGATGACCAACCCCGGCACCGTCCCGCATTCCACCAGCGGACGGGCGGCCATGCGTACCGGCAGCCCCGCCAGCTGGAACTCACGGCCATCGAACGTCTCCGTTAAGACGGAAAACCAGCGGGCCTCGTAGAACTCCCCGTAATTGGGGATATTGGTTTTGGGTGTCAGCGCTAAAACCGCGCCCTTCTGTATTACCGCGGCACAATTATACAATTTGTTTTGGTATTTTACCGGCAGGCCCAGGGCGGTGACGATGTCCAGCTCCATCGTCTCGTCCAAAATGCGGCGCAAGGCCCTCGGCGCCCCGTCCAACAGGGTGTCCTGCAAAAACAGATCCCCGCAGGTATACCCGGTGATACACAGCTCCGGCAGGGCCAGTACCTTTACACCCCGCTCCGCCGCCTCTTTTATCAGCGCGATGATCTGCCCCGCGTTGTAGTCGCAGTCGGCTACCCGGATCTTTGGCGTGCCCGCCGCCACCTTCACAAAGCCGTCTTTCATAAAACCGGCCCCCTCTATGTTTTTGATACAGCAAAATGTTATATTTGCTTCTAAAAAAAGCCTCCGCTTTCGTCGCCGTGCGCACCCGCTGGTGGATCGCCTGTCTCGAAGCGGTCTAAAAGTTCTTGTTCTGTTCCTTTTTTACAAGAAAAAGGAACAGCGGTATTTTACCCCAATTCTGACAAAAATGCAACGGGGAGGACCCACAAAACCTGTCGTCTTTTTTCTTAATTTTACCTCCTGTTCATTGATTTCTGTTGGAAAATGGTGTAGACTAAACCAGTTAAACAAAAATTTTACCATAGGAGGCTGTTACCATGGCGTATACATTTGCACAGTATCAGGAGAGCGCTGATTACATCGAGGAAAAAATCGGAGGATTTATCCCCAAAGTTGCCATGGTGCTGGGCTCCGGCCTGGGCTTCCTGGGCGACGTGGTGGAAAATCCCACCGCCATCCCCTACGGCGAGATTCCCCACTTCAAGGCGTCCACCGCCCCCGGCCACAAGGGCCGGCTGGTGTTTGGCCAGCTGGCGGGAAAGAACGTGGCCGTTATGCAGGGCCGGATGCACCACTACGAGGGCTACGGCTACGACGACGTGTCCTACGCCGTCCGGGTGCTGCGGCTGCTGGGCTGCGACACCCTGATCGTTACCAATGCCGCCGGGTGCGTGCGCACCGACTGGCAGGCGGGGGACCTGATGCTCATCACCGACCAGATCAAGATGTTCTCCGAGTCCCCCCTGCGGGGGGCCAATCTCCCCGAGTTCGGCGTGCGCTTCCCCGACGCATCCCACCTGTACACCCCGCGCCTCCAGCAGATCGCCCGGGAGACCGCGGCGGATATGTTCATCACCCTGCGGGAGGGGGTCTACTTCTACTGCTACGGCCCCCAGTACGAGACCCCCGCTGAAATCCGGGCCGCCCGCGTTCTGGGCGGCGACGCCGTGGGCATGTCCACCGCCCCCGAGGTCATCGTGGCGGGGCACTGTGGCATGGAAATTTTGGGCTTCACCCTGCTGAGCAATATGGCCGCGGGCATCCTGGACCAGCCCCTCAGCGAAAAAGAGGTGCTGGACGCCGCCGAGGCCGCCAAGGACAAATTCTCCCGGCTGGTGCTGGGCTGCCTGAGAAAACTGTAATCATTAATAGGAGGGGTTTGCATGAATACCCTGTTTACCAACGTTACCGCCCTGCTGATGGATGAGGCATTCACCACCCTGCGTTACGGCTACGTCGCGGTGGAGGGGACCAGCATCTCCTACGTGGGCCCCAACCGCCCCCAGGGGGATTTTGACCAGACCATCGACTGCACCGGTAAGGTGATGATGCCCGGCTTTGTCAATTGCCACACCCACATCCCCATGACCCTCATGCGGGGCTACGGCGGGGGCTGCGACCTCCAGACCTGGCTCAACGACTTCATCTTCCCCGCCGAGGCCAAGTGGGACGACCGGTCCATCGCCGCCGCCACCGGCCTGGGGCTGGCGGAGATGATCGCCTCCGGCGTCACCTGCATCGCCGACATGTATATGCGCACCGAAGTGATTGCCAAGCAGATCATGGACGCGGGCATTTCCGCCAACTTGTCTGTGGGCGGGGTGTACTTCGGCGCGCCGGAGGACTTCTCCCCCGAAAAGTGCGGCGACTGCGGCTACCAGAGGGCCGTCACTGAGGAGTGGCATAATGCGGGGGAGGGACAAATCCTGGTCGATGCGTCCATCCACGGGGAGTACACTTCTTCCGCCCCCCTGTGGCAGTGGATGGCCGACTACGCTTTGGAGCACGGCCTTGGAATGCACGTGCACATCTCCGAGACGAAGAAGGAGCACGAGGACTGTAAGCGCCGGCATAACAGCCTGACGCCCATCCAGACCCTGAACCAATACGGCGTGTGGGACACCCGGGCCATCGCCGCCCACTGCGTGTGGACCACCCCCGAGGACTGGGCAATTATGAGGGAGAAGGGCATCTCCTGCGTCCACAACCCCTATTCTAATCTGAAGCTGGGCTCCGGCGTGGCGCCCATACCCGATATGCTCCAGGCCGGGGTCAACGTGGCCCTGGGCACCGACGGCGTCAGCTCCCACAACAGTATCGACCTGTTCGCCGACATGAAGCTGGCCGCCATCCTCCACAACGGGGTACGGACGGACCCCATGGCCATGACCGCCAGGAAAGCCTTGGAGACGGCCACCATCCGGGGGGCCCAGGCCCTGGGGCGGAACACCGGGCGCATTGAGGCGGGCCGCACAGCCGATTTGATTCTGGTGGATTTTGACGCCCCCAACCTGATCCCCTGCCACGACCCGGCGGAAAACCTGGTGTTTTCCGCCCAGGGCGCCAATGTGGCCATGAATATGGCCCGGGGCAAAGTCATATACCAGAACGGGGAGTTCAAGACGCTGGACCTGGACCGGATCAAGGCGGAGGTCAAGCAGTACGCCCTGCCCCTTATCTTCCAGTGATGGGAAAGGTCTGAGGAAATGTCTGCATCCACCCCTAAAAGGAACTCGTTTTTCGGCGGCGCCGGTATTTTGACGGCGGGTATCATCATCGTCAAGCTCATCGGGGCGCTGTATAAAATCCCCCTGGGCAATATCCTGACGGACGCCGCTTTCTCCGACTTCAACAACGCCTATAATATCTATTCCCTGCTCATTGTCATTTCCACCGGCGGCCTGCCGGTGGCGCTGTCCAAAATGGTGTCCGAGGCCAATGCCCTGAGCCGGAGAAATCAGGTCCACAAGGTGTTCAACCTGGCCTTGGCCGCGTTTTGCGTGCTGGGCACCATCAGCTTCTGCGTGATGGCCTTCTTCCCCCAGCAGCTGGCGGACGCCATGCGGGACAGTCAGGCGGCGTACAGCATCTTAGCCCTGGCCCCGGCGGTGTTTTTCATCTGCCCCATGTCGGCCATGCGGGGCTACTTCCAGGGCCACGCCCTCATGACTCCCACCGCCGTATCCCAGATCATCGAGGCGCTGTGCAAGCTGGTGGTGGGCCTGGCGCTGGCTGCGGCCTTCCAAAAGTCGATGAAGGACGATGCCATGGCCGCCGCCGGGGCCATCCTGGGCGTGTCGGTGGGCTGTCTGCTGGGGGCGGTGTATATGTATTTCTGCTACCGCAGCCACAGGCGCTCCCTGCCCAGAAGCAATGACGAGCCAGAGGACAGCCGGGACATTCTGGCCACTCTGGCCAAGCTGGCCATTCCCATCACGCTGAGTTCCTCCGTCATTGCCCTGACCAACATCCTGGACACCGGCATCCTGCTGGGGCAGCTCCAGGACGCCCTGGGCATGACCGAGGAGCTGGCCCGGGAGACTAAGGGTGTCTACGACAAGGCCATGACCCTATACAATCTGCCCGCCTCCTTCATGGTGCCGCTGACGGCCAGCGTGATCCCCCATGTGTCCGCTGCGCTGAAGGTGAAGCGCCGCCGTCAGGGGGCCCAGATCAGCGAGACTGCCCTGCGCACCACCGCCCTGCTGGCCATACCCGCCGGCGTGGGCCTGTTTGTGCTGGGCGAGCCCATCATTCAGCTGCTCTATCCCACCACCGACGTGGTGGAGGGCGGGTGGATGCTGTCCGTGCTGGGGGTGGCCTCCATCTCGGTGTGCTTTATGCTGGTGTGCAACTCCATTTTGCAGGCATACCAGATCGTCACCCTGCCTATGGTGACCACCATCATCGGAAGCGCCCTCAAGCTGGTGGTGGCCTATTTCCTCATCGGCAATCCGGATGTGGGCATCCGGGGCGGAGCCATCAGCACGGTGGTCTGCTTCTGGCTTATCGCCCTGCTGGACCTGCTTATTATCAAGCGCACTCTGCCCCGGTCGCTGAGCCTGGGGCGGGTGTTTATCAAGCCGGGGATTGCCGCCGCCGCCATGGGAGCGTCCGCCTGGGCGGTGAACGGGCTGATGACCAAGGCGCTTTTGGCGCTGAAGGTGTTCGTGACGGAGACAGAGGAGCTTCTGCCGGACGGCTCAGCCGTGCTGGACCTTAGCCGCACGGGGGTGGCGCTGTCGGTGTTCGGAGCCATCGGCGTGGCGGTGATCGTGTATTTTGCCCTGATCGTGGTGACCAAAGCCATCTCCAAGGAGGACCTGGCTTTGCTGCCCAAGGGCGACAAAATTGCGCGAATTTTACGGGTAGACTGAACTTTCACGTAAAAATTTTTGTAAAAATTGATATGAGTGCGGAAAAACCCTTGCAATTCAGGTGATACTATGGTAAATTGGTCCGTGAAAAAAACTTACGACTGCCAGGACCTAATGAAAATTGTTCGCATTCTGCGCCATCCCGGGGGCTGCCCCTGGGACCAGGAGCAGACTCACCGGTCCCTCCGGCGCAACCTGCTGGAGGAGACCTACGAGGCGGCGGAGGCCATTGACAGGGACGACGTGGACGGCCTCAAGGAGGAGCTGGGCGACGTGCTGCTCCAGGTGTTTTTTCACACCTCCATTGAGGAGGACGCGGGGCGGTTCAACCTGGACGACGTGGCGGACGGCGTGTGCAAAAAGCTGATCTACCGCCACCCCCATGTGTTTGGGGATGTGACCGTCCACTCCACCGGCGAGGTCCTGTCCAACTGGGAGGAGCTTAAGAAGAAGGAAAAGCACCAGGACACCCAGGCCGACGCGGTGGACGCCGTGGCCCGCACTCTGCCCGCCCTGTGGCGGGCGGAGAAGGTGAAGAAGAAGGCCGCCAAGACGGGCTTTGACTGGGCGGACGTTTCCGGCGCGCTGGACAAGCTGTCCGAGGAGCTGGAGGAGCTGAAGGCCGCCGCGCTGGACGGGGAGGGCGACCCGGCGGAGGAGCTGGGCGACCTGCTGCTGGCCGCAGTCAGCGTGGGGCGGTATTTGGGCGCGGACCCGGAGGAGGCTCTCCACGCCGCCTGCGACAAGTTCTCCGCCCGCTTCCGGAAAACGGAGGAGCTGGCGGACGCTTCCGGACAAAAAATGGACGAGCTTTCCGAGGAGGAGCTGACCGCCCTGTGGAGAGAGGCGAAAAAGCAGTTGGACTGACACTTACAGCGCCACGCCGCGCTTTAAGTATAAACGCGGCGACGCCGCAAAGACGGGCGCACCTTGCCTGACCACAATTTTAGGAGGAAGAGAAATAATGAACAAAACCGAACTGATTGCCGCTGTGGCGGAGAAAACCGGGCTGTCCAAGAAGGACAGCGACGCCGCCGTGGCCGCTGTGGTGGATGCGATTACAGAGTCCCTGGTCAACGGGGAGAAGGTGCAGCTGGTGGGCTTCGGCTCCTTCGAGGTGAAGAGCCGTTCCGCCCGTATGGGCCGCAACCCCCACACCAAGGAGCAGATTGAGATTCCTGCATCCCGGGTGCCCGTGTTCAAGGCAGGCAAGGCCCTGAAGGACACCGTAGCGCAGTAAGAGAAGGCGGGTGAGGCAGGGCGGCGCGCCCTGCCTCGTTTTACATGGAGGCTATAGTATGCGACTGGATAAATGGCTGAAGGTGTCCCGGCTTATCAAGCGGCGCACCGTGGCCAACGAGGCCTGCGACGCCGGGCGGGTGTCCGCCAACGGCAGGCCGGTGAAGGCGTCCTACGACGTGAAGCCCGGGGACGTGCTGGAGCTGAAATTCGGGGAGAAGCTCATCCGGGTGGAGGTGCTGTCCACGGCAGATATTGTGGGCAAGGCGGACGCGGAGGCCATGTACAAGCAGCTGTAAAAGGAGCGGACCCCGTTGGATTGGGGTCCGCTCTTTTTGCGCGGGCATGGGTCAATGGGGCCGTTACATGCGGGCCGCGCCCGTTTCCCGGGCGGCTTGGGCCACCGCCGCCGCCACGGTGGGGCCCACCCGGGGGTCGAAGGCTTTGGGCAGGATAAAGTCGGCGGACAGCTGGTCCTCCCCCACCAGCCCGGCCAGGGCGTGGGCGGCGGCCAGCTTCATCTCCTCGTTGATCTCCCGGGCTCGCACGTCGAAAGCGCCCCGGAACACTCCGGGGAAAGCCAGCACGTTGTTGATCTGGTTGGGAAAGTCGCTGCGGCCCGTGCCCACCACGGCGGCTCCCGCCGCTTTGGCCGTGCCGGGCATGATTTCAGGGGTGGGATTGGCCATGGGGAACAGAATGGGCCCAGGGGCCATGGATTGGACCATTTCGGGGGTGACCAGGTTGGGGGCGGACACGCCCACAAACAGGTCGGCCCCCGCCAGCGCGTCCTTCAATCCGCCCCGGACGGCTGGTCGGGTCATCTGGGCCAGCTCATCCAGGTAGGGGTCGTCCGCCAGGTCGGGACGGCCGGGATAGACCACGCCCTTGATGTCGCACAGCACCGCGCGGCGCAGGCCCAAGGCCCACAGCAGCTTGAAAATGGCCGTCCCCGCCGCGCCGGCGCCGGAGAAAACGGCGTGAATCTCCTCGATCTTCTTTCCGGTGACCTTCAAGGCGTTGATGAGGGCGGCGGCCACCACGATGGCGGTGCCGTGCTGGTCGTCATGGAAGATGGGGATACTGCACTTTTCCTTCAGCTTTTGCTCGATCTCGAAGCAGCGGGGGGCGGCGATGTCCTCCAGATTCACGCCGCCAAAGGAGCCGGACAGCAGATACACCGTGTTGACGAACTCGTCCACGTCGTGGGTCTTAATGCACAGGGGGAAGGCGTCCACGCCGCCGAAGGCCTTGAAGAGAACACACTTGCCCTCCATAACGGGCATACCCGCCTCGGGGCCGATGTCCCCCAGGCCCAGCACGGCGGTGCCGTCGGTAATGACGGCGCACAGGTTGTGCCGCCGGGTGAGGGTGTAGCTTTTCTCCGGGTCCTTCAGGATCTCCAGGCAGGGCTGGGCCACGCCGGGAGTATAGGCCAGAGATAGGTCGTCGGCGTTTTCCGTGGGCGCCCGAACAGCAATTTCGATTTTGCCTGCCCACTCGCCGTGGAGCCGGAGGCTTTCCTTTGCATAATCCATAGATATGACCATTCCTTTCCGCTGCGCAGAAAGGCACAAAAGGGGATGAAACAGGTGCCCCCGACGCAGCAAGCCAAAATTTGTTAGACTGTGCTTGAGGAAGCAGGCACATTCTACGCACCGTGAAGTCTCCCTTGAGGAGGCCGTCTGCATCATTCAACGGCAGGGGTATTTAGTGACTGCACCGCTAACCTCCTGATTTTTGCTCACAACTTCATTTCAGCCCGCCTTTAGGGGGCTTGGTTTTGTGCATCCTTTTTCGGGATGAGGCTAAACTACAATGTTTCAACCCTGATCCTTCCCTTTCCGGCCAAATTGTCAGCTTGAATGCTACAGGATCTAAGATACTACAAAAGAGGGCCGCTGTCAAACCGGGATGGGTGGCGAAGGGAAGGGCGGCGGGGCTGCCCGGGGATTTTCCGCGGACGGCATTTTTGGCGAAGGACCGGCGAGGGTGTCTTGGGACTTCTGTCAAAAGTCACGGAGTCGGAATAGAACAAAAATCGAACGAAATGCAAATGCGGAAAAGGGGATGAATAAAACAAATTGTGAACATTTTGTAAATTATTCGGCTGTTTCTGAAACGCGGAGAACAATAGAGGGCTAAATGTTCGCAATTTAATGCAAAATATGATAAAAGGGCTGGTTTTTGTTGATTATAGACACAAAGGAAGTTGAAATTGCCTCTTGCAATTTTGCGGGGCTGTGGTACAATATAGAAACAAGAGCAGGGATTTTCCACCTCATACATAGGATTCCAGCCGACGGAGCGCTCAATATTTAGAAACGAATCCCTGGCCTTTTTGAAAACGGGCGACGCGAACAATCGAATGGATGTTTGATAACGCGCCGCCCGGGGCGGGCGGTCCGGCCTGACCGCGTCCGGCCCTGTGCGCCCGTTTCGGCATGGGGCTGGTCGGGCTCACCGGCCGGCGCATATGCTGGAATCAGGGATGCTTTTTGTCTGCCGCCGGCCCGGCCGTCGGCGGAGGAGGACCGTGCATGACGAATAAGGAGCTACAAAAACTGGGCCGCCGGGAGCTTTTGCAGCTGCTGCTCGATCAGGCGAAGGAGGCGGAGCGGCTGGGCAAGCTGCTGAAGGAGAACGACGAACACCTCAAGCAGATGGAGGAGAGCTATGAGCGGCTGCGGGAGCGCTTGGATAAAAAGGACGCCCAGATTCACGAATTGAGGGACGCGCTCCAGGCGGAGCAGGAGAAGCGGGAGGCAGGGCCTGTCCAGCAGCCCGGCGGTGGTTTTGTGCCCGGCCGGCAGGGAATGCAGGGGGGATACCCCGGGTACGGCGCGGCGCCCGAGCAGGGCGCTCCCCAGCCCAGCGGCTACCAGCCTCAGCCCCCCTATCCGCCCCAGGCCCCCTACGGCGGCCAGTATCAGGCTCAGGCGCCGGACCCCTTTCCCTATCAGGTCCCGCCCCAGGCGCAGGAGCAGTACCTATACCAGAGTCCGGCGCCGGACCCCTTTCCCTATCAAGTCCCATACCAGGGCGGCCCGGCTCCGGAGCCCTACGCTCCGGGCATGGAGGCCCAATACCAATACCCGCCCCCCCGCCCCGAGCGGAAGCGCCAGGGCGGACAGCAGGGCAAAATGCCCTTCCGGCTGAAAAAGGACCAGGAGAACGGCAAGACCACCCTGTTCTTCGGCTGGCAGCATAACTAGGAAACGGTGGGCCCAATGAAAAAGGAGAAGAAAGCGAAGCGCGGCGAAAAGACGTCAAAGCCGCTGGAAATGCCCACCATTGCTCAGCTGGAGGCGGAGCTGGGGCGGGAGAAATACCGCTGGCGGTTCCGCCGGGTGATGCGCAACACCATTTACGCCCTGGTCACGGTGGCGGCGGCGGCCGTGCTGGTGGCCACGCTGTGGATACCGGTGCTCCAGATCAGCGGAAACTCCATGACACCCACCCTTGCCGGCGGGGAAGTGGTGGTGACCGTTAAGGGAGCCAGCTTCCAGCCTGGAGACATCGTGGCGTTTTATTATGATAACAAGATCCTGGTCAAGCGGGTGATCGCGGGCCCCGGCGACTGGGTGGACATCGACGAGGCGGGCACCGTGTACGTCAACGAGCAGGAGCTCTATGAGCCCTACCTGGTGGAGAAGGCCCTGGGCGACTGCAACATTGAGCTGCCCTACCAGGTGCCGGAGTCGAAAATTTTTGTGATGGGGGACCACCGAAGCGTGTCGGTGGATTCCCGGAACACGGCCTTGGGCTGTGTGGCCTACGACCAGATCGTGGGAAAGCTTATTTTGCGTGTCTGGCCCTTTGACGCGCTGGGCACAGTGACATAAGAATGGCGATACCCCCTGCATTTTTTTCGAGGAAAGGAGAGTGTGGAAGTCATGGAGAAGAAGCTGGCGGCGGCAGCTGAACGTTATCTGAATTCACTGCGTCAGAATAAGCGCAGGACGCAAATGCTGCGCTGCGTGGCGGTACTGGTGGTATTGGCCACGATCTCCGCCCTGGTCATGCCGGCACTCACCATGTCCAACGAGGTGGAATGCGGGCTGACCGAGCACATCCACACAGAGAGCTGCTGGTCTGAGCAGCTGGCCTTGCCTGAGCCGGAGCTCACCTGTACGGCGGGCGTGTCCGGAGAGGTTGTGGTCCATACCCATGATGAGTATTGCTGGGACAGCCAGGGCAATCTGATCTGCAATCTTCCGGAGACGGAGGCCCACGTCCACAGCGCGGAGTGCTATCAGGAGCACCGCACGCTGACCTGCGAGCAGACGGCGGAGCCGGGCCACCAGCATGACGCCTCCTGCTACGCCTATGTCCGTGCGGAGAGCCCGGCCGCGGAGCATGCGGTCGTCTATACCTGCGGTATGCAGGAGGGCGAGGGCGCGCACCAGCATATGGAGGAATGTTATCCCCAGGAGCGGGTGGCGGAGCCCCTGTGCGGCCTGGAGGAGACCGGCGACGAGTACGACGGCGAGGGCAATCTGATCCAGCAGGGCCACCGGCACACCGATGAGTGCTGGCTGGTGCGGGTCCACGAAAAGCTGGTCTGCGGCCTGGAGGAGACGGAAAACGAGTATGACGAGGAGGGCAATCTGGTCCGGGAGGGCCACGCTCACTCCGCCAGCTGCTGGCTGACCGGCAACGAGCTGTGTCTCCGGTACGGCTGCGGGCAGCAGGAGCGCGCGGGCCACGTCCACACCGACGCCTGTACCCAGGGAAGCGTCCAGGTGGACTCTCAGGGCGAGCAGTGGGAGCAGGTCCTGGTCTGCGGGGAGCAGGAGCGTGAGCCCGGCCATGTCCATACCGACGAGTGCTACGAGATCACCCAAATGCTGACCTGCCGCAGGCAGGAGCTGACGGCCCACACCCATAACGCGGGGTGCTGCGACGAGGACGGCGCGCTCATTTGCGGCCTGACCGAGGTGCTGGTCCATCAGCACACCGACGCCTGCTTCGCCACCCCGGAGGGCGGGCCGGAGCCCGCCAGGGTGCTGGTCTGCGGCAAGGAGGAGCACACCCACACCGACCTGTGCTATGTGAAGGTCCTCCCCGAGGAGGAAAGGGAGACCTTTTACTGCGGGCAGGAGGAGCATGTGCACAGCCTGGAGGAGTGCTATTTCCCGTCGGGCGGGCTGAAATGCACCCTGGGAGAGCATGTCCATGATATGACCTGCATGATCCCGCCGGCGGAGGAGTCCGACGACCCGCTGGAGTCTGGCGATCCGCTGGAGTCCGACGATCCTCAGCAGTCCCAAGGGCCGGAGGAGCCCGGACAGGGGGATGACTCCCAAATCTGGGTGGATGAGTCTTACGTCCATGAGACGGAGGCGTTCCGGATAATCTTCCAGGTCACGGGCTGGGCAAAGCCCGCCGAGGACGGCCAGGAGGCCGGAGCCGCCGAAAATGAGCTCTGGATCAGCGATTTCGCCCCCGAAGTTGTCAGTACTCCCTCCTATGAGGAGGGGCTGGTGGAGCTGGTGAGCCAGAGAATTCCGCTGGCGGCCCTGCCGATGGGCTTTTCGGCCTCGCTGGACCCCGACGCCCTGCCGGGAGCCGACCCCTTCGCGGAAAATAATCGATCCGAAGCCGACACGGGACCGGCCGGTCCCGTTGGGTCTGTTGTTGAGGACAACAGACCAGCCCCGTCTAACGAACCGGTTCAGATCGCGCCGCAGGAGGAAGATGAGCCCGTTGTGATCCCCACGCCCGAGATAACGCCCAGCTTTACGCCCATTCCGGAGATCAGCCCGGAGCCTGTTCCCACCCCTGAGGCGGCGGAGCGGCTGGAGCTGGTGGTGGAGCAGCTGGCGGATACAGACCCGGAGTATCAGCGGGCCGCCGTCAACGCCCAGCTTGAGCTGGGCGAGGAGGAATCCACGGTGGTGGACGTGCTGAGAATCGCGCTGTATGCCGGGAACCAGAAGATGGACCTGTCCGGCTGCGAGGTGACGGCGGTTGTCGAGGCCACCCAGGAGCTGAAGGACGCCATGGAGGCCCAGGAGGCCATGACCGCCGACGAGGACGGTCCGCTGCCCGGTGAGGACGCGGAGAATCAGGAGGAAGAGGAGCCCACCTTTGCCATGACCGACGAGCAGGGCGTCGTAGCCTTTGCCAAGGTCAGCGAGCCCATGGTGGTAACGCTGTCCAACGAGATCATGGCGCTGTCTGCGGTGGCCTCTCAAGCGAACCCCAGATTCACAGTGCAGTATTACGCCTATTTGGATACGGCGAACCTCAGCGAGACGGGCAAGACCGGAAAACAGCCTGAGGTGCTTGATACGCCGGGCGGGGTGCTACCGACGAACACGACTGCCGGGACTCATATCAAATATTTGGAGCTCAACAAGGATAAAACGGTCAAAACCTCCAATCACGTACAGCCCATTTACCGCACACATATCTTTAATTATCTCAAGGCCCCCGGCATACAGTATTTCAATATTGTGACCAATAACCTGCAAAATGACGAGAACGGGAACCAAATCCTGTCCAACTATACGCTGGATGAAGTGTGGCTGCCGATAGCCGAGGGGGAAACCGTGGACACCGCCCATGGCTGGAGCGAGGTGCCGCGGGAGGATTTGCCCGCAGGCGAGACCGGCCGCTGGCAGAAAATCACATGGAATGACCGCCTGCATTTCACCAACCGGCCTAAAACTGCGGCGGATGACCCGGATCACTATATCCTGATTGAGGAGGAGGACCTGATCCGGCTGGTTTACAACACAAAAACCGGGCATAAGGACTATCCGAGTAACTTTTACGATTACGATATCACGGATGGAAAGCGGTATGACGACAGCGGGAAGGAGGCCACCGGCGGAACCTACTTGAAAACGCAGGGAGAGACGCCGGGACAGGGCATCAACAGCGGTAGTAATTACGGGACCGGCCAGAAGCTGGCCTTCGGCAACAACAACACTGGAACAGGCTTGGGCGATCAAGCATCGAACGATTATTATATCAACCGGGCAAATAAAAACGTATTTAGGTTCTGCTCCTTTGGTCTGGTAAAGGAGATGAATGCTGACGGCGGCTTGATTTACAAGGATGGAATCGCCGCCCCCAACCTGTTCGGCGGAGGAACAATGCCGACGGGGAGAAGCGATTATAAAGGCAGCCTCAAGTTTTTGCAGGATGGCGATACGTACACCTTGACCTCCGCCGCTGTGGGGGGAGGCGGCTCCAGTGATTTGCATATGCTGAAGTATGACCGGGAGAACTGGGACAAAACGCTGCATATGTTCTCCAACGATTTTTGGCCGATGGATGCGGTAGAGAGCGCCGGCGCCGCAGGGCACGACCCCTTGCTTGGGCAGGGCCAGTATACGATGGCGGACGATCCACTGAAGCAGAAGGACCCTACAAGCGATTACCCCAATGGGGATGGAGTGGTAAAAAACCTCCACAACCCCTATTTCGGTATGAAATATGCCGTGGAATTTACCCTGACCGAGGACTACGTGGGCCCGCTGGAGTATATCTTCTTCGGCGACGACGACATGTGGGTGTTCCTGACCAACACGGAGACCGAGGAAAGCAAGCTGATCTGCGATATCGGCGGCGTGCACAACTCCGTGGGCGAATATGTCGATCTGTGGGATCATGTGAAAAAAGACGGCTATGAGCGGAATCCTAGGCCGCTGGACACCACCAACCAGCAGGAGGGGGAGACCTACAGCGCCAGGTCCACAAAGTACCGCCTGACCTTCTTCTACACCGAGCGCGGCGCGTCCGGCTCCACCTGCTGGATGCAGTTCACCCTGCCCACCGCCGTAGGCGTGGACCTGGAGGACATCATCGAAACCAAGGTGGACGAGAACCACGGCGCGCTGATTCTGGAGAAAAAAACAAACATCGACACCCTGGAAAAGTTTAAGTTTACACTGAAATTTGAGGGAATTACAGATTATCACGAGGTCGAAATCACCCGGCTGAACAGTAGCGGAGAGTGGGAGATTGTAACGGAGCTGCTGGAGGAGGGCGAAAGCACCTGGTATTTGGGCAAGGATGAAAAGCTGGTGATTACGAACCTGCCCAAGGGCGTAACATACACCATTACAGAGGCCGAGGCCAAGGGCTACGAGCCCAGCTATACGGTGGAAAACAAATATCATGGCGAAGAGGATGAGCGCCCGAAGGATTTCCCGGAAAATGTGCCGTCCACACCGGGGAATACCGTAACCGGAACAATTCAGGGACTCAGTTCGGTGACGGTGACGTTTACCAACAACTCCTCCTATGAGCTCCCCTCCACCGGCGGAGCCGGTACCTGGTATACGATGGCGGGCGTGCCGCTGGCGGCGCTGCTTTGTCTGATGTATAAAAAGAAATCCAAGGGAGAGGGGGACGGAGGATAGAAGTGTACCCCGATCCCAACGCGAAAAACAACAAGTTAAGAGATCGAAAGGAGAACAAAAAAATGAAGCATTTGAAGAAGCTGGGCAGCGTTCTGCTTGCCCTGGTCATGGTGATGGCGTTGGCCATGCCCGCGTTTGCGGCGAACGATCCGGTCCCGGTAATCAACGGCGCCGATAAAGCGGATGCGAGCATTACGATCGACATCGGCACCCCGGAGGGGGGCACGAACAACGCGACTTACACCTATTATCAGATGCTCCGCGCGTCCATCGGCGCGGACGGCAAGACGGTGTCCTATTATCTGCTGTCCGCTGACGCCACGACCAAAACTGCTCTGGAAGGCTTAATGGTCGGCGAGAAAGTTCTGTTTGCCTTTACTGAGAGTGCCGATAAAACTCGTTGGAACGTGACCCTCAACGCGGCGGATGCCACTGGTGAGCAGATCGCGGCTGCGCTCGAGACCGTCAAAGAGAAGGCTATTATCTCCAGCACAATGACGGAAGGTGAGGATGGCAATCCGACGGCCACCGGCCTTGATAAGGGCTACTATCTGATTACCTCCACCTTGGGAACCAATCTGGTCCTGGACACCCTGGGCCATGAGACCATTAAGACCAAGAACGAGTATATCACCAACGAAAAGACCGCCAGCACGACCAATATGAATGTTGGCGACACTGTGACGTATACCATTAAGGTCCACATCCCGGCTGCCGCCGTTGTGGGCGACACGGTGACCGTGCACGATACCCTTGATGTGCATCTTAAGATCGTCGACCTCGACAGCATTGCCGCTAAGGTTGGCGAAACGACTGTTAAGCTGTCTGATGGCGAAAAAGAGTCGGAGAATGAGACCTTTGCCAAAAGCTTTAAGATCACTGAGGGAATGCTTGGTAAAGACGTTATCTTGACCTACGATGCCGAGCTGCTCAGCACCGCTGCGGACAATACCGGTTATGTGAATGAGGTCTTCACCAACACCCCGACTTATGAGACGAACACCGATCAGGCTGAGGTTTGGACATTCGATTTCGACCTGGATAAGAACTTCTCCGGTGCGGAAGGCGATTCCAGCAAGATCGCGAAGTTCGAGCTTGCTGACAGCAAGGGAAATAAGATCGAGTTTGTCAAAGACAATACCGGCTATGTGAAGGCTGATTCCGATGATACGGATAAGACTACAACGCTGGAAGTCAATGGTGAGGACACCATCAACATCCGCGGCCTGGCCGCCGGTGAATACACCCTGACGGAGATCGAGACTGCCGATGGCTACAACCTGCTGAAGGATCCTGTTACCGTGATCATCACGGATACCACAAATAAGGACACCACTCCGGTGGTCCCGTCCCACACGGTTTCCTATAAGGTTGGTGATGGTGAGCTTCAGGAGAACGTTGAAAACGTGGAGATTCTGAACAACGCCGGCACCGAGCTGCCCAGCACCGGCGGCATCGGCACCACCATCTTCTACATTGTCGGCGGCATTCTGGTTCTGGGCGCGGTGGTCCTGCTGATCACCAAGCGCCGCACCAGCGTTGACGACGAATAAGACAGACAGCACACACCAGACATAGCGACTAAGTAAGCAATCCCGTGCTTCGCCGCGCCGCGGGAGGACCGCGGCGCGGCGAAGGAGTTGAGAACCCATGAAAAAAAACCTGACCAACATCCTGTTGGTGGTTATCCTGCTGGTAGGGGCGGCCATCCTGCTGTACCCCACCTTCAGCGACTATTGGAATTCATTTCACCAGTCCCGGGCCATCGCCAGCTATTCCGACAGCGTGGCCAACCTGAACGAGGCGGAATACGAGCGCATCTGGCAGGAGGCCGTGGACTACAACGCCGAAATGTCCGGCAAAAGCATCCCCTACACCCTCTCCGAGGCGGAGTGGGCGGACTATGAGTCCCAGCTGAACTTTTCCGGCAACGGCATCATGGGGTATATTGATATCCCTAAAATCAACGTGTCTCTGCCCATTTACCACGGCACCAGCGAATCGGTGCTCCAGATCGCCACGGGGCACATTGAGAGCAGCTCCCTGCCGGTGGGGGGCCCGTCCACCCACTGCATCATTTCCGGCCACCGGGGCCTGCCCAGCGCCAAGCTGTTCACCGACCTGGACCAGATGGCGGAGGGCGACCTTTTTCAGCTGAAAATTTTGAACGAAGTAATGACCTATGAGGTGGACCAGATTCGCATTGTTTTGCCCAGCGAGCTGGATACCCTGGGCATCATCCAGGGGCAGGACCACTGCACCCTGGTGACCTGTACGCCCTACGGAATCAACAGCCACCGTTTGTTGGTGCGGGGCAAGCGCGTCGCCAACCCAGAGACGGAGTCCAACGCCCGGGTCACCTCGGACGCCATCCGCATTGACCCGCTTCTGGTGGCCCCTGCGGCGGCGGCGCCCATTCTGGTAGCCATGGCGGTGTGGCTGATTATAAATCCGGGCGGAAAGAAGAAGAAAAAGGGCAAAGAGAGGGCTCAAAAGCCCAAAAAGGAAAAGAAAACCCATAAAGACGAAAATTCCACCTGACGCGAATCTGCGGACAGGTTTTCAGAAAGGCGGGCGTCCCCATGAGATTGAAAACGATACTCCATCGAGCCACAGCTGGGGCGTTGTGCTTGATATTGTGCATCGCCGCGCTGTCGCAAACCGCCCTGGCGGTCAGTGTGCCCGGAAGCGCGGGGCCGGTCAATGTGAACCGGAAAAACTGCACGCTGACGCTGCACTATCTCCACCCGGATGTGACGGTGCGGCTCTACCGGGTGGCGGACGTGGATGCAAACATGAGCTTTACCATGACGAGCGAGTTTTCCTATCCCAAGACCACCTTGAATTATGATCCCAGCGCCTGCCAAACGGCAGGACAGTGGCAGGACCTGGCCCAGAGGCTGTGGGGAGAGGTCACGACTCAGACCGCCACGGTGCGCAAGACGGCCGACGACGGAAAGGGCGGCTTTGCCGCCAAATTTGGAGGGCTGACGCCGGGACTCTATTTGGTGGTGACGGATAAGTACACCTACAGCGAGAAGGACCCGACCTATGGGGTGGAGACCCGGAATATCCAATATACGGTGAACCCCTACCTGGTCAGCGTGCCCACCTGGAGCGACACGAAAAAAGACTGGATTTACGACATTGAGGGCGACGCCGGGGCGAAGGCCACCTCCAGCGATTCGGAAACAGTGGGGTATATGGCCCTGAAGGTCTGGCGCGATGGCAACGGCAACACCATCAGCTGGCCCTTTACCGGCCCGATTACGCTGGTTTTGCAGCGGTGGGAATACGGCCGGTGGGTGGATGTGCCCGGCCAGGAACGGGAGGTGTATTCCTGGCATCCCTGGTGCTGCTGGGAGAATTTGGACGGCCATTACAGCTACCGGGTGCGGGAATCCTATGTGCTGAACGGCTATACCAGCAGCGTGAGCCTTTCCAACGCGAATCCCTATACCTTTGTGGTGACCAATACCAAAAACGGTACGACAACGACGACGAGCCAGCCTCCGGTTTATTCGAGCCAGCCCCCCACGTGGTCGAGCCAGCCCCCCACATGGTCGAGCCAGCCGCCTACATGGTCGAGCCAGCCCCCCACATGGCCGACCCGGCCGCCCCAAACGAGCCGTCCCCCGGACACGGAGCTGGACGACCCGGATGTGCCCTTGGGCAATCGGACGCCCCCGCCGGGGAATACCCCGCCGAACGATGAGATCGAGCTGGACGATCCCGATGTGCCGCTGGGCGACCTGCCGCAAACGGGCCAGCTGTGGTGGCCGGTGCCTGTGCTGGCGGTGAGCGGAGCGTTCCTGCTGCTGGTAGGCCTTGTCCGCCGCAGAGGCGGGGAGTATGACGATGAATAAACGAGGATTGGTGTGCATTGTCGCCGGTGTGGTTCTGCTCCTGTCCGCTCTGGGGCTTTCAGGATATAATATTATTGATGAGCGCCAGGCCGGAGAAAATGTGGAAAAGGCCTATGAGCAACTGCGGGTCTATGCCCTGGAGCCGGGAGAGCTGGAGCTGCCGGAGGGACTGATCCCCGCTTACCAGGTGGAGCCGGAGGTAGAGATGTCCATGGTGGAAATCGATGGACATTATTATGTAGGCTACGTCAGCCTTCCCACTCTGGATCTGGAGCTGCCGGTGATGAGCGAGTGGAGCTATCCCAACATGAAAATTGCCCCCTGCCGGTATTGGGGCTCCGTTTATTTGAACAATATGGTTATCTGCGCCCACAACTATGTGAACCATTTCGGCAGGCTGGACGGAATCGCCATAGGCGACCCTGTGACCTTTACTGATGTGGACGGCAACGTGTTTCAGTATCAGGTGTCTGAGCTGCTTCAGCTCTGGCCCAATCAGACCTTTGAAATGGTAAAGGGGAACGACTGGGACCTGACGCTGTTCACCTGTACGCCCAGCGGCCGCCAGCGCTTGACCGTGCGTTGCGTTTTGGCGGAGGATACGCCGTCGTAAGACTTGAAATGGGCGCCGAAAGCTGGTATAATCAGTAAGCGTCAGAAAAGCGTCGAAGGCAGGCGGCTTGAATTTGCTGCGGGAAAGAAGGACGGGCATATGAAAAGGAAGATCATCATCTCGTTGTTGCTGGCGGGCTGTTGTCTGCTTGCCGGCTGCTCAAAAACAGCTTCAGACGAGGATGTATTTGGCAATCCCGATCCCGCGCCCGTGGACAACGATCCCCTGATCCAGCAGACGGAGGGGCCCTCCGCCGGAGTGGGTGCCGGCGATGACATAGAGGGCAGCGCCGTCCCCGAGAGCGACCCTGCCGGGACGGACGCTCCCTCTGAGGCAGGCGCGTCTGAGAGCAGTCCGGCCGGTCCGGAGGATGCGCCGAGCGGCAATCTGTCTCCCAGCGCTCAGACGACTGACGGTCCGGGCGGCGGCACTCCGCCTGCGGGCAATACGCAGAGCGGCAACGCGCAGGTCCCGGCCACTGAGAAGCATACCAGTGCGCCGGTCACGCCCGCTCCCGCAGCGAGCACCGGACCCTTCATCGACGAGGTGGCCATGAGCGAGGACGTGAACCTGGGAGATGAGCTGGTCCCCATGTCCGCTGCTCCCGCCGCCCTGCCCGCCGTGCTCTCGCCGGTGGCCTCCGGTACGGCGGTCAAGTCCGGCGGCGGTGCGGAAATTGATTACTCCAACAGCAAGGACGGCTATGTCATGGCCCGCTTTGCGTCCAGCAGCAGCAAGCGCCTGCGGGTACAGGTGGCCGGGCCCACCACGACCTATACCTATGACTTGTCTACCGGGGGATGGGTGACCTACCCGCTGTCCGACGGCAACGGCAGCTATAAGGTCACCGTCCTGCAAAACACCACGGGAAAGAAGTATGCCGTGCTGGCCGCCGCCACCTTCCAGGTGTCGCTGACGGACGAGTTCGCCCCTTTCCTGCGGCCCAACCAATATGTGAACTACGAGGGCGCCGCCAACACCATCGCCACGGCGGCGACGCTGACCCGCAATATCACCAAACCGCTGGACAAGGTGGGCGCTGTGTACAACTACGTAGTGAGCAACCTGACCTATGACAGCGCCAAGGCGGCGACGGTGGCCAGCGGCTATCTGCCCGATCTGGACAGCGTGCTGGCCAGCAAGACGGGAATTTGCTTTGACTATGCGGCGCTGATGACTGGAATGCTCCGCAGCCAGGGAATTCCCTGCAAGCTGGTGGTTGGCTACGCAGGCACCACCTATCACGCCTGGGTCAGTGTGTGGACCCAGGAGATGGGCTGGGTGGACAACGCCATCTATTTTGACGGCACCACCTGGCACCGGATGGACCCCACCTTTGCTTCCTCCGGAAACAGCAATGAGGAGATCATGCAGTATATTGGGAACGGAAGCAATTATACGGTGAAATATCTCTACTGATAGGGAGCTTTGCATGAAACGATTGATTTCCAACGAAGACATCGCAAGCCTGTGCCTGGAACTATCGCTCCTTTTTCACGCCGGTGTGAGCACTGGGGACGCCCTGTCCCTGCTGGCGGAGGAAGGGGACAGGCGAGGTATGCTCAAAGCAATGGCGGAGCAGGTGGACAGCGGATCAACGCTGTCCGCCGCTTTGCGTGAAAGCGGGGCTTTTCCCATCTACGTCTCCGGCCTGGTGGAGGTGGGTGAGCGCACCGGGCGCACTGAGGAGGCGCTGGCCGCCCTGTCCCGGTATTATGAGGACCGGGTCCGGCTGAGCCGACGCATTCGAAGCGCGCTGCTGTACCCGGCGGTGATGCTGGCGCTGATGCTGGTGGTCATCGGAGTGCTGCTGGTGCGGGTGCTGCCAATTTTTGACGATGTGTACGCCTCTCTGGGGGGACGGCTCACCGGAGTGGCGGCGGGCCTGCTGACCCTGGGCCAGTGGCTGGAGGGCGTCATGCCCGTCCTGTACATCGTGATCGCGGTGCTGGCCCTGCTGGTGCTGCTGTTTTCCGCAGTTGCGCCGCTCCGCCGCGGGGTGGTGTCCCTGTGGCAGAAAACCCGCGGCGACAAGGGCGTGTCCCGGAAGCTGAATAACGCCCGTCTGGCCCAGGCCCTGGCCATGGGTATGGCCAGCGGCCTTCCGGTGGAGGAGGCGGTGGCCCTGTCCGCCGGACTGATGGAGAGCGGCGCGAAGAGGCGGTGTGAGAACTGCCAAAAGCGGCTGGAGAGCGGCGAAGGCCTGGGAGAGGCGCTGAAAAAAAGCGGCCTGCTCCCCGCCCGGCAGAGCCGCCTGCTGGAGCTGGGTCAGCGCAGCGGCGCGGGGGACGCCTCCATGGAGAAGATCGCCCGGGACCTGGGCGAGGAGGGCGAGGCCGCCCTGGACGCCCTGGTCAGCCGGGTGGAGCCCGCCCTGGTGCTGGTGTGCTCGGTGCTGGTGGGGCTGATTCTGCTGTCTGTGATGCTGCCGCTGATGCACATCATGAGCGCCATCGGGTGAGCCTATGAAAAGAAAGAAGAGTGGATTGGGCGCGCTTCTGAGGGGGCTGCTGCTGCCGGCTGTGGCAGTGGCGGCGCTGTTGTGCTTTGCCACCGCCGTGGACAGCCTGGACAGCGGGCGGTCTGAGGAGGACCTGCGCCAGTTGGAGGAAACCCTGCGGCGCAGCTGTGTGGCCTGCTACGCCGCCGAGGGGGTCTACCCCCCCAACCTGGATTATTTGAAGGAGCGCTATGGCCTCCAGATCGACGAGGAGCGGTATACGGTCAAATATTCCGCGTTTGCGGAAAATTTGATGCCGGATATCACTGTGCTGGAGAACGGGTCATGAAGAGACAGGGGACAAAGCACCAGGTGGACGGACTGCTGATGATGCTGCTGTTCGGCGTGTTTGCGGTGTGTGTGCTGGCGGTGCTGCTGACGGGGGCGAAGGCCTACCGTGGCCTGACGGAGCGGGATCAGGCGGCCTATGACCGCCGGACCTGCGTGCAGTATATCGCCACGCGGGTACGGCAGGGTGATATCGAGGGCGGCGTGACGGTGGAGCCCTTTGGGGACACCACGGCGCTGTGCATGACCCAGGACGGGTACGTCACCCGGGTGTACTGGCATGACGGATATCTCATGGAGCTGTATACCAGTGAGGATGCAGAGCTGTATCCGGAGGACGGGGAGAAGATCATGCCGCTGGAGAGCCTGTCCTGGTCCATGGAGGATGGACTTCTGAGGGCGGAGATCGGCGCCGCCGGAGGTGTGGTGGACACCCTCCGACTGTCCCTGCGCAGCGGAGAGGGGGATTTGCCATGAAGAGCAAGGCCCCCCTGCTTCTGATGGAGCAGATGGTGATGCTGCTGGTGTTCGCGCTGGCAGCGGCGCTGTGCCTCCAGGCGTTTGTAAGCTCGGACGGGGCGTCAAGCCGCAGTGAGCAGCGGGACCGGGCGGTGACTTTATGCCAGGAGGCGGCAGAGGCCATCCGCCACAGCGGCGGGGACCCGGAGCACGCCCTGAGCAGGGCCGCAGAGCTGCTGGACACGACCTGCGGCGAATATTCTGAGGTCTATCCCCTCCAGATCAATTACAACGAGGATTGGACCCGGTCGGAGGATCGGAATTATGCCTATTGCCTGCGGGCGCACGGTTTGGAGAGCGAAGTGCCTGGGCTGTGTAAAGCGTTGGTGAAGGTGACGGACAGCACCGACACCCGGACATTGTTTGAACTCGAGGTAGCCTGGCAAGTGACGGAGGTGGAGATCGACGATGGCACAGCAGAGTAAGCCCCGGGAGCGGTTTTCCCCTCCCGCGGTGGGTGGCATCTCCCTGTTGGTGGTGTTTGCGGTGCTGTGCCTGACGGTGTTCGCCCTGCTGGCGCTGACCACCGTCCAGGCGGACAACCGGCTGGCGGACGCCTCCGCCAAGGCTGTGACGGACTACTACGCCGCCGACTGCAGGGCCCAGGAGATATTGGCCCGCCTCCGCAATGGTGAGCGGCCCGAGGGTGTGGAGCACGAGTATTCCGACGGCATGATTTACCGTTATATTGTCCCCATTTCGGACACCCAGGAGCTCCAGGTGAGCGTGGTCATTGAGCCGGACGGCAGCTATCGGGTGCTGAGCTGGCAGGCGGCCCCCTCGGCCGAGTGGGAGTCGGACGACTCCCTGGACCTGTGGGATGGGATCGATTTTTAAAGGAGAAGCTTATGACACGACTGACGGATTATTTGCAGAAGGCTGTGAGCGACCGGGCGTCCGACCTGTTTATTGTGGCGGGCGGGCCGGTGAGCGCCAAGGTGGAAAACCGGCTGGTGCCGGTCAGCGAGGACCGGGTGTTTCCGGCGGAGACGGAGGAGCTGGTCCGGGAGGTATACACCCTGGCGGACCGGCCCATGGACCGCTTCCTCCAGCAGGGAGACGACGACTTCTCCTTTTCCATGACCGGCATGGCCCGGTTCCGGGTGAACGTCTACCGCCAGAGAGGGTCCATGGCGGCGGTAATCCGGGTGGTGGCCTTTGACATCCCCCATTGGACGGATCTCTCCATCCCGGATCAGGTGATGAACCTGGCGGAGGTGACCCACGGCATGGTGCTGGTCACCGGCACGGCGGGCAGCGGCAAGTCCACCACCCAAGCCTGCATCATCGACCGCATCAACCGTACTCGGGAGTGCCACATCATCACCCTGGAGGACCCCATCGAGTACCTCCACCGGGACCGGAAGAGCATTGTCAGCCAGCGTGAGGTGGCCATTGACACCCAGGACTACCCCTCGGCGCTGCGGGCCTGCCTGCGGCAGGCGCCGGATGTGATCCTGCTGGGCGAAATGCGGGACCAGGAGACCATCCACACCGCCATGACGGCGGCGGAGACGGGCCATCTGCTTATCGCCACCCTGCACACCAAGGGGGCGGTGAACACCATCGACCGCATTGTGGACACCTTCCCCAGCGGCCAGCAGGACCAGGTGCGGGTTCAGCTGAGCATGGTGCTGCACACGGTGGTGTCCCAGCAGCTGGTGCCCGATGTAAAGGGAGGGCTGGTGCCCGCCTTTGAGATCATGCACGTAAACAACGCCATCCGGAGCCTGATCCGGGACAGCAAAACCCATCAGATTGACAACGCCATCGCCGCCGGAGGGGCGGAGGGAATGGTCACCATGGACCAGTCTCTGCTGACGCTGCACAAGACCCGCCAGATCACGGCGGAAACGGTGCTGTCCTATGCGGACAACCCCGACCAGCTGCGCCGGAGAATGGGCTGAGAAAGACAGAGTAAACGGGCCGGGGCTTCTGCGGAAGCTCCGGCCCGTTTTGTCTGCGGTCATTTACGCGCCAAGTAGTAGCTGAACTCGCTTTCGGTCAGGGCGTAGCCCTGAGCCTGTGCGGACTCCAGAATGGCGTCCGGGTCCTCAAAGAGGGAGCTTTTGGACAGGAAAATATAGTCCGGCGTCTTGTCCGGGTTAAGCTGATAGTAGCACTCCAACCGGTCTAATGCAGCCTGATTTTCGCCGGAAATCCAACCGGAAAAGGTGGCGTACTCCATGGGATCGGCGGAGAGGCAGCACCAGGAGCGCTCGTTCAAAATCAGCAGCTTGCCCTGGGGGAGGCCCTTATAGACCTGCAGTTCCCCGTTGAGCCGTTCATAGACGCCGGCTCGGTATTCGGTGGTGCGGATGCCCCGTCCGGGGCCGTTTTGCAGCTGGCAGGTGAGGGCGGGGGGCGGATCATCCATGAAGCAGTGGTTTGCCTTGACGCGAATTTGAAGCAGCAGCAGGACGGCGGCGGTGAGCGCCGCGGCTCCAGCAGTACACCGGAGAATCAGGCCATTGTCAACTGCCTGATTCTGGCTTGCGCTCATTTCGGCCAGCAAGCGGCCCAAAAACAAAAAGCTGGCGGCGTTGGTCACGGCGCTGGCCATGGAAACGGCGTAAAAGAAGTTGTTGGAGCCCAGTGTGACGGCCACGGCGTAAACGATTCCGCCCAAAAACAGGGTGGCAAACAGCTCCCAAGGGGGCTTCTGGCACAGAAGAAAGGCGGTCAGGCCCACAAAAAGCATGGGGAGCATGATGGCATTATAATAGGTGTCCACCGCCTCGGACCAGAATAGGGCATAGCTGGCCAGCGTCAGCACACAGGAGGCGGTAAGATAGACCGCCCGCCGAGTTTTCCGCCCCCGGTCCAGCAGCAGGGCCAGCAGGAGGACCAAAAATCCGGTCAGTACGAACTGAAACAGCGGGTGGCAATGGACCAGGCCGTACCAGGCGTTTTGCAGCTTTACCAGGGGAGATATGCCCTGATGCTCCGGGTCGGAGAGAATGTAGGGCAGGTTATTCAGCACACCCCGGACGCCGCAGGTGCACAGGATATAGAGCAGAAACAGAGCGGCGACGGCGGCGGTTCCGGCGGTGAGCCACAGCAGGCGGGAGGGGGCCAGAATGCTGACGGCCCCATCGCCGGCGGGCCTTCGATGCCTCCACAGGGCGGAGAGCCCCACCCCGGCGGCGTAAAGAAACCAGGCCGCCGCAAAATAGGGACAGCACAGCACGGCGGCGGCAAGGCACGCGCCGGACAACGCCCAGCACCACCGCTTTTCCGCAGCGGCAAGAAGGACGCCGGACAGCAGGATGAAATCCATGGCCATGGTGTTATAGCTTAGCGCCATGATGTCATAGGGGGCGAAAAGGAACCAGGACAGGGCGGCGGCGATGGAGGCCAGGCCGTATTTTTTGGTGCGCAGGTAGTAAAACAGCGACACCAGAGCGTGAAACACCACATAAGCATACCGCGCCGCCAGCAGGATGCCGTCGGTGGAGCCGGTGATGGTCCGATAAAGCCACACCAGCGGCGTGGTGATGAGCCCCGCCATCTGGGACACGTGCCATTCATCGGCAAACAGCACATCGCCCATACTCAGCCGGTGGGGAATGGTGAGGTAGAAGGCGTCGTCATAGGACCCGAAGCCAAAAGGACACTTCCACAGAGCAAACACCAGCGCGGCACCAAAAAGGGCGGAAAAAATGATATCAAGCGGGGGCATTTTCAGCTTTTTCAAGTGTGACAAGGGGGCCGTCCCTCCTTATTTGATCTCTGCCATGATCCGGGCGATGAGGGCCACCCGGCGGAAGGGCGTCATAAGATACCAGCCGTCTGTGTAGGGGACCATGTCCCGGGCGGCCTTCACCGACAGGGATACCGCCAGCTCCTCAGCTTCCTCCCGGCTTTTGCCCTCGTAGCGCTTAACAATCTCCTCCGGCACGGACACGCCCGCCACCTCGTTGTTGAGAAACAGGGCGTTGCGGTGGCTGACAATGGGGAACACACCGCCCAAAATCTTTCCCTTCAACGTCTGACGGGCCAGGGCCAGGTTTTCCAGCGCCTGGGGGGAGTGCACCGGCTGGGTGAGGAACCCCGCCGCGCCGTATGCCTCTTTTTCCTGGGCCAGCTCTAACTGCTTGGAAAAGTTGACGGCGTTCAGGTTCAGCGCCCCGAAAATCTGGAAGGGGGTGGACAGCCCGTGGTCCACCAGCCCACTGACGTAAGCCATCAGCTTGCGGGAGTTGAAGTTGAACACGCTTTTCACCTCGTCCCGGTCCTGGGTGGGGATGGGGTCGCCGGTGACCAGCAAAGCGTTGTGCACGCCTTCCATGGACAGCCCCAGCAGCAGCGCCTTGGTGGCGTTCAGGTTGCGGTCCCGGCAGGTCAGGTGGGGAAGAGGCTCCACGCCGATTTCCCGGTGAATCTTGCAGGCCAGCAGGGAGCTGTCCGCCCGGGGACGGCCCACGGGGCAGTCCGCCACGGTGACGGCGTCCGCTCCCGCGTCCCGCAGGACCCGGACGCCCTCCATAAACGCGGTTACATCATCGTCCGCCGGGGGGTCCAGCTCCACGGCAATGACCCGCTGGCCAGATTCCAGCTTGTCCCGAAGGCGGTTCTGCCCCAGCCGCAGGCCGGACTTTTCCCGCGGCTGGGCGGGGAGGAGGGCGGAGGCTTTGGAGCGCTCCTGCAAGGCGCCACAGGCGCGGGCGATATGCTGGGGCTGTGTGCCGCAGCAGCCGCCCACAATGGCCGCGCCCGACTGGGCGATTTTCGCCAGCTGGGCGGCAAAATAGTCCGCCTGACCCTGGTATACCACCCGGCGCCCCAGTACGGTGGGATAGCCTGCGTTAGGCATAACGGACAGCGCCTTTCCGTTGAGGACGGACAGGTCCAGTCCCCGGACCAGCTCCAGCAGGTGGTGAGGCCCGGAGACGCAGTTGAAGCCCACGGCGTCCACCGCCTTCAGGGCGGCGGTGCGCTCGAACAGAGTGCGGGCAGAAAGACCCTCCCGGGTGATGCCGTCCGGGGCCGCAGCGAAGGACACCAGCAGGAAGGCGTCAGGACAGCGCTCCTTCAAATGCTGCGCCAGCTGGGGGATGCCCTCGTCAGTGGGCAGAGTTTCCGCAATAAAATGGGTCAGTCCTTGCGCGAGAAAGAGGTCGGCGCGTTTACAGAAAACCTCTCCAAGGCGGGCTGCGCCCTCCCCAGATGTGGGACCCAAATCTGCGAATACGTATGCGTCAACATCCCGGGTGGCATCCAGAGCGACGCGGCACCCGGCTTCAATGATGCGCCGGGCGGTGTCCTCGTCCCCGCTCACATCAAAGGTGTTGGTGCGGATGGCTTGGCAGCCCGCCTCCAAATAGGCGCGGTGAATGGCGGCGATTTCCTCCGGAGCGTCTAAATTTGCCAGCTCACAGCGGGCCTCGGCCCGATTGGGGCGGGAGGCGTAGAAGGTTCCCATGGCTCCGTCGAAGAGCAGGGGCCTGCCCTGTGCTAAAAAATCCCGAATATTCATGAGCCAAACACTTTTCGGGCGATATCCACCGACTGACGGGCGTCTTTGGCGTAGTGGTCCGCCCCCATCTGGGCGGCATATTCCGGCGTCACCACCGCGCCGCCCACCCAGATCATTGGGGGACTTTCCAGGGTGTGCAGGAGTTTGATGGTTTCCTCCATGGCAGGCAGAGTAGTGGTCATGAGGGCGGACAGGCCCACCAGAGAGATATTTTGGGCCCGGACAGTGTCCAGAATGACCTCCGGCGGCACATCCCGGCCCAGGTCCACGGCATCGTAGCCGTAGTTTTCCATCACGGTGCGCACGATGTTCTTGCCGATGTCGTGGATGTCGCCCTTGACGGTGGCGATGACGAATTTGCCCTTTTTCACCGGGGTCCCGCCCTTTTCGGCGATGGAGGTCTTGATGACCTCAAAGACGGACTGGGCCGCTTGAGCGGCGCTCAAAAGCTGGGGCAGGAAGGCTTTGCCCGACTCGTAGTCCGTCCCCACCTTGTCCAGGGCAGGGATGAGGCGCTGTTCCACGAGAGAAAGCTCGTCTTGGGTCTTTAGCGCTTCCCGGGCCAGTTTTCCGGCGTCGCCTTCCAGACCACGGGCAATGGAGTCCTCCAAGGTGAGGGTAGAACTGGAGGCGGCAGAAACGGTCTGCGCAGGGGCTCCGTCGGCAAAGCGGGCAATGTAGTCCCGACTGCCCGCATCCTCGCCAGACAGCACCTTGAACGCCGCTACGGCGTCCATGATCTCCCGCTGGTTGGGGTTAATGATGGGCAGGGTCAGCCCCATCGCCAGGGCCTGAGTCAAAAAGCTGCGAGTGACGGCCACGCGATTGGGAAGCCCGAAGGAGATGTTGGATACCCCCAGCACCACCTGGAGCCCCAGCTCCTCCCGCACCATGCGCACGGCCTTCAGCGTCTCCGCCGCCTGCTCCTGTTGGGCGGACACGGTGAGGGTCAGGCAGTCGATCCACACGTCCTCCGCCGGGATGCCGTAGCTGAAGGCCGCGTCCAAAATCCGCCGGGCGATGGCCACCCGGCCCTCGGCGGTCTGGGGGATGCCATTTTCGTCCAGGCACAGGCCCACCACGCTGGCCCCGTACTTTTTTACGATGGGCAGGATGCGGTCCAGTACCGCCTGCTCGCCGTTCACTGAGTTCACCGCCGCCTTGCCATTGTAGACCCGCAGGCCCGCCTCCAGCGCGCCGGCGTTGGTGGAGTCCAGCTGGAGGGGGAGCGCCACGGCGCTCTGGATTTTTTTCACCACCTGGGGCAGCATTGAGACCTCGTCTACCCCCGGATGGCCCACATTTACGTCCAGAATATCCGCGCCCGCGTCCTCCTGCTGGACGGCCATGTCCAGGATATAGTCCAGGTCGTTTTCCAGCAGGGCCTGCTGGAAACGCTTCTTGCCAGTGGGGTTGACGCGCTCGCCGATGACCCGTACGCCGCTGAGTTTGCAGGGCGTCATAGCGGAGCAGACGAAGCCGGTGGACTCATATATCCTGGGTGCGGGAGTTTTGTCTTTCAGGGCGTTGGAGAGGGCCCGAATATAGTCCGGCGAGGTGCCGCAGCAGCCGCCGAATATGGTGACGCCTGCGTCCAGGCAGGGGAGCAGAGACCTGACAAATTCCTCCGGGCCCATGCTGTATTTCCCGGTGGCCGGGTCAGGCAGGCCTGCGTTGGGCTTGGCGATGACGGGCAGACGGGTGTTCTCGCACAGCTCTTTCAGCAGGGGGGCCAACAGGTCCGGCCCCAGGGAGCAGTTCAAGCCGATGGCATTTGCCCCCAGGCCCTCCAGTGTCCGGGCCATGGAGGGGATGGTGCAGCCGGTAAAGGTGCGGCCGTTCTGCTCAAAGGACATGGTGACCAGCACGGGCAGGTTTGTGTTCTCCGTTACCGCCAGCAGAGCGGCTTTGGCCTCGTACAGGTCAGTCATGGTCTCGATGGATACCAGGTCCGCCCCGGCCTTTTCGCCCGCAATGGCCACCTCTTTGAAATACTCATAGGCCCGCTCAAAGGGTAAAGTGCCCAAAGGCTCCAGCAGTTCCCCCAGGGGGCCCATGTCCAGCGTCACCTTCACATCCGTCCCGGCGGCAGCATCTTTGGCGATAGCCACGGCGGCAGAAACCACCTCGTCCACTGTGCGGCCCGTCCCGGCCAGCTTGGGCGCGCTGGCCCCAAAGGTGTTGGCGCAGATGATCCGGCTGCCCGCCTCAATGTACTCCTGATAGATGGAGCGCAACAGGTCCGGGTTGGTAAAGTTCAGCAGCTCCGGCTTACCCCCCGGGGGCAGGCCGCGCTGCTGCAGGACAGTGCCCATAGCGCCGTCCAAAATGACGACGCCGTCGTATAAAAAATCAAGATCCACAGGTTTTTCCTCCCTTGCGGTATTGGCAATGCTCTTTCAGGGCGCAAAACCCACAGCCCCGGATAGGGGCGGGCTGGGGACGGTCCGACAAGCCGATGACGGCGGTCACGGATTTGGATGGATTCATGAGAAAGCTGTCCGTCACCTGCACCCCCAGCCGCCGGGGGGCGTCCAGCAGGGCGCAGATATCTTTTTGCAGCGTCAACGGCAGGTCGCCGTAGCCGGGGCTAAACCGATCGGTGCGGTGCAGCTCCGGGAAACGGGCGGAGATCTCCTCCTCCGCGGCGTCACAGCCCGATTCAACCCAGGCCGAGCCGCAGGCGTCCAGCATGGCCGCCCGGGCTATGCTCCGGGCCTGCTCCGCCCGCAAGAGCGCCTCGAAGCCCGCCCCCAGCGTGCAAACCAAAAGCACAGCCTGGGAGCACTCCCCCAGCATCCGCGCCGCCATCGCGCCGGGCAGAGTGAGGTCAATACCCTCCAGCGTGGGTCCCTCCTCTCGGAAGGATAGGGGGAACGCCCTCCAGATGTACCGGGGCGTCACCGAGCGGGCGAGCCTGTCCGCCACAGCGGACAATTCCGCATACAGGGCCGGCTCAGGCTGACCGCGCACGCCCAGATAGCGCAGAGGTTCGGACAATTCCAGCTTCAAGCATGCCGCCTTCTTCCTATTAAAACAGGTTCACTCTATCATACCGCAAATCAAACAAAAAATCTATGTAAAAATTGCTTGACTGTCCCAAAACTGGGGCGGTGGTCTCTGTACTTTTTGCTTCCAATATGCTATCATGAGTTTTAGCGGAGATAAAAACACAGTCCCCGTCGGGTAGTCGGGGCGCGGGAGTCCGCCCTCCCGCCAGTAACCTGCCTCCTTGGTTGTCCCTTCTCCGTGAGCATAATTTAAGGAGGACAACTGAATATGAGCGTTTCCAGAGCAAGACTGACCGTGTGCTTCCAGCCGCCCTTCTGGGTGGCGCTGTACCAGCGGGAGGAGGGGGACGGCTGCCGGGTGTGCAAAATCACCTTCGGCGGCGAGCCCCGAGACCAGGAGGTGCTGGACTACTTTCAGGCCCATTGGCGGGAGCTGGAGTTCAGCCCCCCGGTGAAGGGCGGGAGGGTCCCGGACCGGACCGTCAACCCGAAGCGGGCCAGGCGGGAGGCCAGAAGGGCCGTCCAGCCCACCGGGACGGGGACGAGGGCCCAGCAGGCGCTCCAGCTCCAGCGGGAGCAGCGGATCACGGAGCGCCGGACGGACTCCAAGGAGCGCCGGGAGGCGGAGCGGGAGCGGAAGCTGGCCCTCCGGCAGGAGAAGCGCAGGGAAAAGCACAAGGGGCACTAGCCCCTTGCGCGTTTTCATGAGGGAGACGGATGGAGCATGTTTGACAGTTTTCAGGCTGTCAAAAAATAAATTAATGAGTATTTGCGATATTTGCGTGACAAGACGAAAGATATGTGGTAAACTAAAGACTGCCCAAAAACTCAGATAGGAGGAAACCTAAGATGAACATTCTCGTCTGTGTCAAGCAGGTGCCTGACACCACCGAGATCAAAATCGATCCGGTGAAGAACACCCTCATCCGTGACGGCGTCCCCAGCATCGTCAACCCCTTCGACGGTTACGCCCTGGAGGCGGCCGCCCGCATCAAGGACAAGAACCCCGATACCAAAATTGTGGTGCTGACCATGGGTCCCCCGCAGGCCACCGCGGCTATCAAGGAGTGCCTGGCCATCGCCGCCGACAAGGGCTACCTGGTATCCGGCCGTACCTTCGGCGGCTCCGACACCCTGGCCACCAGCTACATCCTGTATAACGCCGTGAAGAAGATCGAGGAGCTGGAGGGCAAGTTCGACGCCATCTTCTGCGGCAAGCAGGCCATCGACGGCGACACCGCTCAGGTGGGCCCGGAGCTGGCTGAGCATCTGGGCTATCCCCAGGTCACCTACGGCCTGGAGGCCGAGCTGGACGGCGATATGCTGAAGGTGAAGAAGGAAGTGGAGGAGGGCGTCGAGGTCATCGGCGTGAAGTTCCCCTGCCTGGTCACCTACACCAAGCCCGCTTGGGACCCCCGCTATCCCACCATCAAGCGGAAGATGGCTGCCAACCGTGCCGAGATCCCCGTGCTGGGCGACGACGCCTTCCCGGACATCGACACCACCCGCATCGGCCTGAAGGGCTCCCCCACCAACGTGAAGAAGACCTTCGTGCCCCAGAAGAAGACCGGCGGCGTGAAGATCAAGGAAGCCGACAACGAGACTTCCGCCAAGAAGCTGTTTGAGCTGCTCAGCGGCGCCAGCATTATTTAAGGGAGGGGAAGCACAATGGAAGCCAAGACCAAGGACCTTTGGGTATTTGTTGAGACCAACGAGGACGGCACTGCCAAGAATGTTGGCATCGAGCTGCTGACCCCCGGCAAGATGATGGCGGGCAAGCAGGGCGGCGCTCTGGTGGCCGTCGTCATCGGCTCCGGCGTGGACGAGGCGGTGAAGGCCGCCAACGAGCACGGCGCGGACAAGATCATCGTGGTGGACGGCCCTGAGTTTAAGCACTACACCACCGACGCCTATGCCATCGCCCTGTGCACCCTGGTGGAGAAGTATGGCCCCACCAGCATGCTCATCGGCGCTACTAATAACGGCCGCGACCTGGGCCCCCGCGTCAGCTGCCGCCTGCACACCGGCCTGACCGCCGACTGCACCGCGCTGGACATCGACGAGGAGACCGGCAACGTGGCGTGGACCCGTCCCGCCTTTGGCGGCAACCTGATGGCCACCATCCTGTGCCCCAACCACCGTCCTCAGATCGGCACCGTCCGTCCCGGCGTGTTCAAGAAGAGCGACGCGGTGGAGGCCAAGGCCGAGATCGTGAAGGAAGACCTGCATGTGGCCGAGGATCAGATCCGCACCCAGGTGCTGGAGCTCATCAAGGACATGGACAGCGAGAACGTGGACCTGGAGGGCGCGGAGATCATCGTGTCCGGCGGGCGCGGCGTGGGCGGCCCCGAGGGCTTCG